>DASWXS010000562.1:0-3168 GCA_036405375.1 Bacteroidia bacterium | reverse complement strand
ATACAGTCACATCATTCATTTAAGAACAAAGTATTTTGATAATACACCCATTGGAATGCTGATAACAAGGGCTGTATCTGACATAGAAGCCCTTTCGGATGTGTTCTCGCAAGGGTTCATAGTGATTGCAGGAGATATCGTTACCCTTATTGTCTTTATCACGTTTATGTTACTGGAAGACTGGGAGCTTGCCCTGGTAGTGCTTACTACAGTTCCTTTGCTTTTGATAGCAACTTACTTTTTTAAACGCGGAGTAAAAACAACATTCAATGAAGTACGTAATGCAGTCGCCGCCTTGAATACTTTTGTGCAGGAACACATCCAGGGCATGAAGATCGTCCAGGTGTTCAACAGGGAAGAACAGGAGTTTGAAAAATTCAAGGAAATCAACAATAAACACAAGGAAGCTAACATACGCTCTATTTGGTATTACTCTGTGTTTTTTCCGATTGTAGAAATACTTTCTTCGTTGGCAATTGGTTTATTGATCTGGTATGCAGGAATCCGGATCGGAAGCATAAATATTACTCCCGGAAAGATCACATTCTTTATTATGCTCACGAATATGTTGTTCCGCCCGATACGTATGCTGGCTGATCGATTGAACACTTTGCAAATGGGATTGGTATCGGCAGAACGTGTTTTCAAAGTATTGGATACACACGAACGTATTCCCAACGAAGGTAAGCTGGAACCTGCATCACTTAATGGCAAGATTGAGTTTAAAAATGTGTGGTTTGCTTATAATGAGGAAGATTATATATTAAAGAACATTTCCTTTTCTGTAAATGCAGGCGAGACCATTGCATTGGTTGGAGCAACGGGTTCCGGAAAACATCTATAACTAATTTGCTTCCTCGTTTTTACGAGCATAATAAAGGAAGTATCCTGATTGATAATGAAGAAATCACCCAGTACAAACTAAACGCACTTCGTTCAAACATTGGTATTGTGTTACAGGATGTATTTTTGTATTCCGATTCAATACTTAATAATATTACGCTTAACAATTCCGCTATCACCAAAGAACAGGTAATAGCTGCTGCAAAAGCAGTGGGTGCTCACGATTTCATTATGAATATGCCCGGTGATTACAATTATAATGTAAAAGAACGGGGAGCAACTTTATCGGCGGGGCAAAGACAATTGATCTCTTTTATCCGAGCTTATGTTCATAATCCTGCTTTACTGATCCTCGACGAAGCTACTTCCAGCATTGATACTGCTACCGAAATACTCATCCAGAAAGCAACCGATACTTTAACGAAAGGAAGAACTTCTATCATTGTTGCGCATCGACTTGCCACCATTCAAAAAGCGGATAGGGTGATAGTACTCGAAAAAGGTGAAATTATGGAGCAGGGGAGTATCAAGGAATTACTTGCTAAAGACGGTCACTTTAAAAAGTTGTATGATTTGCAGTTTAAGGAGGAGAAAAACTTAGTTGGTGATAACACCAACTAAGGCTAAAATCGTAAATCTGAAAATTATATCTGCGAAATCAGCGTAATCTGCGGCTTACTATTTATTACTGCGCATTCCATCCACCATCCACAGGCATTGCTGTTCCGGTGATTGTTTTAGCTGCATCAGAAGCCATAAATACTGCCAACTGGCCTAAGGTTTCAACCGGCACAAAATCTTTTACAGCTTGCTTATACAGCATTACTTTTTGTACTACGTCCGCCTCGCTCATGTTATGCGCTTTCGCCTGGTCGGCAATTTGTTTATCTACCAAAGGAGTTTTTACATAACCGGGGCAGATCGCGTTTGCTGTAATATTGAATGGAGCACCTTCAAGTCCCAATACCTTAGTTAATCCAACTACACCATGTTTTGCAGCTACATACGCCGATTTAAACTCTGAAGCAACCAATCCATGCGCAGATGCTATATTGATGATCCGGCCGAATTTGCGTTCTTTCATTTTTGGCCATACAGCCTTACTTAAATGGAAAGCAGAACTTAAGTTAATCCCTAAAATAGCATCCCATTTCTCCGCCGGGAACTCATCAATTGGCGATACAAACTGAATTCCTGCATTACATACCAATACGTCTACACCACCAAATTTTTCAATTGATTTGTTTACCATATCTTTCAGCTCATCCACTTTCAGCATGTTCGCTGGAAAAAACAAATGATCTACCCCATATTGTTTAGCTGTATTAGCGGCAATTTCTGCACCGTTGGGTTCCAAACCGTTGAAAACAATATTGTATTTAGCTTTTGCAAATTCTATTGCTATGCCCAGTCCAATTCCGCTGGTGCTTCCTGTAATAAGTACTGTACGTGTCATAATAGTTATTGATTAGTTTTATTGTTAAAGCATTATCAATGCTAATTCGTGATGATTTGTTTACCTAAATGTAGGATTTTTGTTCAATACAGGTGTAAAAATCATGTTTTTATTTTTTTAACCTTTTTAGTTCCTTCTTCAGTTTTAGGAGAAGTAAGTACTGACAAAAAACTGATTTCCCGACAATTTGCAAAAGATTTGGAGCTGGCTTGCTGTCTTCATTAACACCCAAAAGCCAATTTGTCAGCAAATATTGATTGGTTTGATGCTTGATGAAACAGGAATACGAAGTATATTTATGGAAAATTTAAATTAAAAAACACTTATCATGGCATTAGAAATAACAGACAGCAACTTTGAGGAGTTGGTATTGAAATCAGATAAACCGGTATTGGTTGACTTTTGGGCAGAATGGTGTGGCCCTTGCCGTATGGTTGGACCAATTGTTGAAGAATTATCAAAGGATTTTGATGGTAAAGCAGTAGTAGGTAAAGTTAATGTTGACCACAATTCTAACATTTCTGCAAACTACGGTATCAGAAACATCCCTACATTATTGATCTTCAAAAACGGGCAAATCGTTGACAAACAAGTTGGCGCAGTTCCAAAAAATGTATTGGCTGCTAAGCTAGAGGCACAGGTATAATACCTATCCGATATTAATAGATGCAGGATAAAACAGGATTTACTTCCTGGTTTTATCCTGCATTTTTATTTTAAACACTTAAGAATAAATCCATATAAAGCATCACTCGCTTTTTTCCTGATGTCCAATGGTGTACCACGGAAAAGTTTTTGTTCGTGATACAATTTTCTTTTATAGTAGACCGAAAGGAATACAGTACCAACCGGTTTTTCTTTAGTCTCAC
>DASWXS010000561.1:0-4811 GCA_036405375.1 Bacteroidia bacterium | reverse complement strand
TTTCTTTTTGCTTAATACAAGACTGAAATTATCGTTCTGCTCTTTTTCAAAATACAGGGTTACTGATTCGCCATCATTTACTGCATATTGTTTACCTGTAGCGTTATCAAGGATATATGCAGAAGCGTAACCTTCAGTTGCAAATAAACCCTCCATTTCAATCGTATAATTACCTTCAATAGGGGTTGAGATTTGCAATGGCATAATCACAGTTTCATCAGCTGTGTTGATATGGTTTCTTAATGTTTTTGAAGTCCCATCAATAAACACTAAAGAAGGTGCTGCGTATAATGGACTTTTTATAAAAGGGATGTCTATTCCTTTATCGAATCGCGAGGTCGCTTTGCGATCGTAAACTATTTTTGCTTCATGGTAATAAGGATTCATGGAAGATGACAAACGTACTTTCAGGTCATAATTTTTAGTTGAAGCAATTCGAGTGATGTTACTATTTGTTGTTGTTGTTTTTGCAGACTGGGGAATTGAAAGAGTGGCTGCACCGTTGTTAGCGTATACCCAGAACCCTTGTCCGGAAGGAATTTCGGCAGAACCGGTAAAATCAACATAAGAGCCACTGTTATCCAGTAATTGAAAAGTTGCATCAATATTGCTTGACGCTGCAAAAATATCTGACCATTGCACATACGAAGCATGTGGGTTACCAACCAGGTTGTAACCATCAACACCAAAAATAAGAGTAGGATTTTGAGTTCCCATATTTGGTGTCCCTCTTGAATCAATAGAACGTCCGGGGAAGCTGGTTAAATTATCACCAATAAAAACGGTGTATCCTTTACCTGGCACTAATGTAGCACCTGTTAGAATATAATCGTTACTATCCGTTACAGGATTCCATGTCATTACGAAGTAAGTTTGGCCGCCTGCCGAGCCATCACCACCAGCATATCCAGGAACGTCGTTTGGTGCTCCAATACTCATATATAATTCATTGTCCCAGTCATTTATTGTAGTACTTGTTACAGGAGAACTAAGGTTCATATAGTATGCTGCTCTGGCATTTATATAACGCTGAATGATCATACTACCGGAAATAGTTCCTGATGAATTAGCTATTCTGGCAGTTTTTGTAATATTAGAAACAAGCGTAACCAGGTTCGAACCTACATTCAGATTTCCTGAGCTTACTGTTAATGAATTGGTGATACTGTGATTACCAGAGGTAATGCTAACACCTGAAGCATTAGAGCAGGTCAGATCATCAAACGCGAGTGACTGGCTGGATGAAACGGTTTGAGCAGTAGTTCCATTCAGATTTACATCTGCCAGGTTGGAAATAGTTCCTGAGTTGGAAAGACTTCCTGCTAAGTTAAGCGTAACACTGTTGAGATTCAATGTTGCAGCTGCATTAATAGTTAATCCTGAACTGATGGAGTTCGATGAGGTATTACTGAATGTTCCGCTATTTAAAATAATAGTATTCGTATTAGGAACGGTCAAGGTTGGAATAGTAAGCGTACCGGTAGTAGTAAGGGTTTGATTGCTGCTACCATTAAGATTAAAAGTCCCTGCATTTGAAATTGTTCCTGAATTGGAAAGATCTTTAGTAAGGTTAAGCGTAACACTATTGAGGTTTAATGTAGCCCCCGCATTAAGAGTTAAATTGGAATTAAAAGAGTTAGCAGTAGTGTTGCTGAATATTCCACTGTTTAAAATAATCGTATTCGTATTGGGAACTGATAAGGTAGGAATAGTAAGCGTACCGGTAGTAGTAAGGGTTTGGTTGCTTGATCCGTTAAGATTAAAAGTTCCCGCATTTGAAATTGTTCCTGAATTGGAAAGATCTTTAGCGAGGTTAAGCGTAACACTGTTGAGATTTAATGTAGCTCCCGCATTAAGAGTTAAATTAGAACTAAAAGAGTTAGAAGTGGTGTTACTGAATGTTCCACTACTTAAAATAATAGTATTGGTATTTGAAACAGAAAGGACCGGAATAACAGTAGTTCCTGTAGTGCTTAAAGTTTGGTTAGTAGTTCCGTTAAGATTTACCGTTGCTGCACTCGAAACAGTTCCTGAATTACTGAGGTTACCTCTAAGGTTTAATGTATTACTTGCAAGGTTTAAAGTAACTCCACTGGCAATAGTTAAATTTCCATTAACTGTAAGCGCAGAAGAGGCTGCTTTGGAAGAAACGCTGCCAGAAAGTGAAAGATTACCCCAGCCCGTAGTAGGAGGTATGCTCGTCACGTTTTTTGTAAGGGATGCTGTAGAATTCACATTATTGGTGATTGTCATCGCATTAGCAAGATTCTGACCAAGGGTAAAAGTTGAGCCGCTCAGGTTATTTAAGGTATTTCCGTTAGAGTTCACTGTCGTTAAGGTTGTTACCGTAATATTACCGGAGTTATTTACTGTAGATCCGGTTCTGATTTGCAACGAACCGAAGGCTAACGTTGTTCCCGAAGTAATATTTAAAGTTGAGGCATTAACGAGGGATAATATTGCAATAGTTAAGCTGGAAGTTGACGAAATGCTTGAACTGGGATTGACCCAGGTAAAATATAAACTTCCTGAAACAGTACCGCTGTTGGAAAAGTTACCGCGCATGGCAATATACTGGTTATTTGTGGTTAATGTAGCTCCATTGGCAATGGTAAGTGTTTTGGCCAGTGAAGTAGCCGAAAGCGAAACAGAGTGCCCCGTCAATATAACAATATCATCATCCGTATCGGGTATCCCGTCAGCATCAGTCCCCGATACTACTGTCCAGGTACTGGCTAAACTCCAGTTAGTTGTTGCTCCGGTAGAATTAAAAGTAGCTGCATTAGTAAATAAGGTAAGCAGTGAAAACAAGAGAAGGTAAATTTTTTTCGTCATAGTGTCTCGATTTTAGTATATAATCACAATAACAAATATACAATATTTAACCGGTTGAAAAACCCGGAAAATGAATAATTTTATTAAAAATATTACAGGTGTAATTTTTTTTCTTCGAAAAAACGAGTAATTTTGGTACTCATTTTATGATCGAAACGCTTATATCCTCCAAAACCCGTGTTAAGCTGTTGATGAAGTTCTTTCTCAACAGTAAAAATACTGCCTATCTCAGGAACCTGGAGGAGGAGTTTGGAGAGTCAACCAACGGTATCCGGTTGGAATTGAATAAGTTTGAAAAAGCGGGTTTCCTTCAGTCATTCGTAAAAGGCAACAAAAAACTGTTTACTGTTAATACCAAGCACCCTTTGTTCAAGGACCTGAACCGGATCATCCTGAAAATGACCGGTATTGAATATGTGCTGGATTATATTCTTCAGCGTATCGGTGACCTGGATAAAGTGTACCTGGTTGGCAAGCTGGCAAAAGGCCAGGATTCTGATATGATAGACCTGGTGCTGGTAGGTAATGATCTGAACAAGCCGTTTTTGATTGAACAGATAGAAAAAGCCGAAAAGAAAATAGATAAAAAAATACGTTACGTGCTCTATACCCCGGAGGAGTTTAATATGGAAAAGATCGCTGAACCAGGGATGCATCCATTGCTACTGTGGAGTAAGTAGAATTTGTTTTGGATCAGAATAGAAAACAGCACGTAAATACCTCTCCACTTGGTTCATGTGACTGAGGGGGCGGAGCCATAAAAATAATTAAGATAAAAACGAAGAGCTGGTTTGACACTTTTTGCACAGGATAAAAAATGGCATGCATTGTATGTGAGCTCGCGCACTGAAAAAAAAGTGGCGGAAACCCTGTTGTTAAAAGGAATAGAAGCATACGTGCCATTGATGAAAACAATGCGCCAGTGGAGCGACCGTAAAAAAATGGTGGAGCTTTCGCTGATCAACGGGTATGTTTTTGTTCGCCTTTCACCTGCCCAGCATGATCTTGCCCTGCAAACCCGCCATGTGGTTAATTTTGTGAGGATGAATGGAAAAACCGCCGTGGTGCGCGATGAGGAAATTGAACGTTTAAAGCAATTAATAGAAGTAGGATATCACCTCGAAGTTGTTACTGCCAAGCATTCTTATGCTGAAGGAGACAAAGTGAAAATAATGACCGGGGCGTTAAAAAATATTGAAGGCTTTGTAGTAAGGCAGGAAGAAGGACGTTATATAGATGTATTACTGGATAGCATCGGGCAAAGCATCAGGGTAAAGCTCCCCGAAGATATCCTGGTTCCGGCCTGAGAAATTATTATTATAGTACCTGGATATGCAGGAGAAAAACGAAAACATAGAATGGGACCTGGTTGTTAAACCCAAGCGTTCTGTTTTTGATATTAATCTGAAGGAGATCTTCACATATAAAGATCTCTTGTTCCTGCTGGTAAAACGTGATTTCGTGGCGCTTTACAAGCAAACTATCCTGGGACCTGTATGGTTTGTGATCCAGCCGGTTATTACAGCCCTGGTATTTGCTATTATCTTCGGTGGATTTGCAAAGATCAATACCAATGGAGTTCCTCCTATATTATTTTACATGGCAGGGCTCACGTTATGGGCTTATTTTGCCGATTGCCTCAACAAAACCTCTTCCACATTTGTATCCAATGCATCCGTATTTGGGAAGGTATATTTTCCACGACTGATCATCCCACTTTCTGTTCTTATTTCTAATCTCATTAAGCTGGGGATCCAATTCCTGTTGTTCCTTGTTATCTGGCTTTGTTATCTTTCCAGGGTAGAGCCAAATTACCAGTATTTATACCTCCTTCCGTTTTTAATCCTGGTACTGGCCATGCTGGGCTTTGGTTTCGGTTTGCTTATTTCTTCGCTTACCACCAAGTACCGCGATTTTACTTTTGTGGTAGGATTTGGAGTGCAGCTGCTGATGTATGCTACCATTGTTTTTCCAAT
>DASWXS010000560.1:0-4566 GCA_036405375.1 Bacteroidia bacterium | reverse complement strand
ACCGGGTATTGTTTTCCTTCACTAACTGCAACGGGAGCATTAAGCAATGCTTTCAGCTGTGGCATATTGAGTGTTGCCGACATGATCATGATCCGCAGATCTGGCCTCAATACTTCCTGTGCTTCCCTGCACAAAGCAAGTGCAAGATCTGCATGTAAGTTACGTTCATGAAATTCATCAAATATTACCAATGAAGTATTTTCCAATGCATTGTCGTGATGCAGCATTCGTGTAAGAATCCCTTCTGTTACCACTTCAATTTTTGTTTTCGCGCTTACTTTTGTTTCGAAGCGAATACGATAACCTACGCTTTCTCCTACTTCTTCTCCCAACAAATTTGCCATGCGCATAGCAATAGTGCGTGCCGCCAGCCTGCGAGGTTCCAGCATAATGATTTTCTTTCCCTGCAACCATACTTCTTCCATTAAAGCTAGTGGCAGCAAGGTACTCTTTCCTGCCCCGGGAGGTGCGTTTACAATAAGCGTATTGCCGGAAGCAAGTTGTTCTCTTACCTGCGGTATGATTTCAGTAACAGGGAGCTTTATGCTATATGGATCGAAAGACAATTTAGTGGATTAACGGGCCACAAAGATAATTGATTTAACAGTTCTCTTTCTCATTATTTCATTGGTAATACAAACTGAGCCAGCTTTCGAATGCAGGAAGATTATCCTGCAATAAATGTTTGGTTCTGTTCAATATTATTTCGGCAACGAATTCGGGGATATTGAACTCTTCGGCAGATTGCAAATGTGCACCGGTGAGCAAATAATTCTGAATGATTCTGATCTCGTGAGGAGAAAGGAAGCAGGCTTCACTTTGCGTCCATACCTTCCAGGTGTTTGCATATGGATCAAGAAGAGTAAGTAACTCTTTGATGTCTCTGATGGTAGCTTTACTGAAGGACTGTTCCATGATTTTAGCAGTTATGATGTATACTAAAAGTACAAATATTGTCATTAAATGACAAATATGTATTATTAATTGATTATTTATTTAGACTTGCGCTGTGGAAATTTGAGGGTGGACAAAAAAGTAGGAGATAGGATCAGGAAATACCGCCAGTTGGCCGGCTTAAACCAGGAATACGTTGCCGAAGAGATCGGGATGAGTGGTGGAAACTTTGGGAAAATTGAACGTGGCGAAATTGATATTAATACCGAGCACCTCTCCAAATTATCTAAACTGTTTAAAATACCGGTGAGTGAGTTTTTTGAGGATAAACCTGTATCATTAACAAGTGAACGAAGTGTTTCCTATGGGTATGCTACCAAGACGGATCTGGATAATCTTGCCGACATCGTTAAAAAACTAACAGTAGAGGTAGAGAAATTGCGGGAAGCTATTCCTCTGAAAAGAACTGCAAAAAAGGTACATAAGAAAGGGAAATGAGTTCCCTTCACCACCTCCCAAAAAATTAGTACTTTTTCAGGATGAAAAGAATGACCGTTTTACAGCAGTTACTGATCAACATCATTTCGCCTTTGTTGATCTTTATCCTGGCGTATTCGGGCTACAACTATTACCGGGAACGTGAAAAACAAAGTGCCCTGGTGCAGGATCAAATCAAACACCTCACACTCGAAATAAAGAACCTGGTTGATATGTATGACCAGGGAATGATCTCCCACGAAACGTCAATGAACCAGCGCATGCAACAGCTAAGCGCAGCCATTGTTGAGGAAGAAAAAAAATCGGGGCAGGATCTATGCAAACTCGATATCTATGAGTTAGCGCGCAAACTAAAAGTGGATACTTCCATGGAAAGTATCTATTTTATCGATGCCGATGCAGTGATTTGTAATACTACCTTCATTAAGGACCGAAACCTGGATTTCAAAAAAGTGGATACCAGTTTTATTGAATTCTTTAATGGCATTCGGAAAAAAGACGAGTTTTCAGCAGACCGGTTCGGGCTGGAAATGAGCACGGGCAGGATAAAGAAATTCTCTTTTATGCCTTCTGCCACCAAACGGTTTATTATTGAACTCGGTTTTTATTCCAATACCGCCGAAGAATTACAGAAATTGTTGTTGAGCAGGGTTCAGCTTTCAGCGAAAGCGTATTCATCGCTTAACGAGGTGAAGATAGATGCGGTGATAAAAAATATTCCATCGTTTAAGATAGATAAAAAATACGCAGAGATCATCAATAAAGCCATTATTGAGAAGAAAGACCAGGTGGTTGTGGAAGACAGTAATGATGTTAGAATCAGCAATCATTTTATTTACATCGATATTGCAAAGGCAGGTTTGTACGATGGATACATACTCCAGATCGAGACCGATAATAAACTGGAAAAGCAATTGTTGAAGAATGAGCTCATGAAGTTCATACAAATTTTCTTTTTCTTTATTATTCCTGTTACTTTATTGGTGATCATAAGAGCAAGAAGGATGATCCGCCCGATCAAGAACTTGTCGAAAAAAGCGAACCGCATCCGTGCTGGTAATTTGAGTGAACGCATTGAGGTGTATGGTGCGGCAGAGATCGCCGAATTGAGCTCTAATTTTAACCATATGGTGGAAGAACTACAGGAATCATACAATGGCCTGGAAGAAAAAGTAAAGCAGCGCACCAAAGAAATAGAGCATCAAAAAGAGATCATTGAAGAAAAGCAGAAAGAGATCGTAGACAGTATCAATTATGCAAAACGGATACAATATAGTTTATTGGCACATGATGATTTGCTGTCGGAGAACCTTGATGATTATTTTGTGTTCTTTCATCCTAAGGATATTGTGAGTGGTGATTTTTATTGGGCGACTTCCATTGGCGAAGCTCCCAATAAAAAATTCTATATGGCAGCATGCGATAGCACAGGTCATGGTGTTCCGGGCGCATTCATGAGTTTGCTTAATATTGGTTATTTAACGGAAGCTATAAAAGAAAAAGGAATCGAAAAGCCAAATGAGGTATTGAATTTTGTTCGTCAACGATTGATAGATAACATTAGCAAAGAAGGACAAAAAGATGGCTTTGATGGAATCCTGTTGTGTATTGATCAGCAAACAAAAAGGCTGAGCTATGCTGCCGCAAATAATGCTCCCGTTATTGTGAGGAAAGATGTATATGAAGAGTTAGAAGCTGATCGTATGCCTGTAGGTATGGGCGAACGAAAAGAAGATTTTAAGCTGTATGAGATAAATTACGAAAAAGGTGATGTTTTGTACCTGTATACAGATGGTTATGCAGACCAGTTTGGAGGACCAAAAGGAAAAAAATATAAATATCGTCCTTTGAATGAGATGCTGCAAAACATCGCCTCAAAAGATACTTCCGAACAACGTATATTATTGCTTAATGAATTTGAAAGTTGGAGAGGTAGCCAGGAGCAGGTAGATGACGTTTGCATTATAGGCATCCGTCTATAATTGCCACTATTATAATAACTGTAAGTAATATATTCCACAGCTTTACCGATATAATGAATTAATGTCTACAAAATCCATGAAATACTTCAGGCATTTTGTTTTCAATAAGCAGGTATCTGATTTTCTTTAGGTTGTTCGGAAAAGAGTTCGCTCCAATTCGATCATGTGCTTAAAGAGATCAATAAAAAAGGCCTTCTTTTAACGGAAGGCCTTTTGATTTTATGAGATCTTATTGTAATTTACCTTACGATCATCCATTTAAAATAGTAGCGCTCATTCTCTGTTTCAATACGAACTATATAAACAGCAGGACTAAGAGCAGGCATTAATTGATTCAGATACGTGTTTATGTTTGCTATGCTTCCGGTTGTTTTTGCCAGTTGTTTGCCGTCACTACCAGATACGCTCAGCGTAATGTTTTTGTATCGCCCGCATTTTTGTGTAATTGAAACTATATCGTTTCCGGGATTAGGAGTAAGAGAAAATGCATCACTACAATCAGAAGGATTTGCAATACCTACATTACATACGATCGTAACCGTATCACGTCCAATGCATCCATTGAGGCTAACCTGTACAGTATATTCACCGGTAGTGTCAGCATTAATTTGCTGTGTTTGCTCACCCGTGCTCCATAAATACGATTCGTAACCTGTGCCGGCATCAAGTGTAACTGAAACTGGTGTGCAGTCGTTTTGATCAGGTCCTAAATCTACCATAAGCGAATTGTTTTGAGTAATAGTTATGGTGTCACTGTAATCGAAGCCACAGTAATGCGCGGTAACAGAGTAGGCACCAAATCCATAAACTGTGGTGGCAGAATCGATAGCCCCCGTGTTCCAGTGATAGGATTCAAATCCACTTCCTGCATTTAAAGGATGCACGTATCCTTCACAAAAACTAGCATCGGGACCAAGATCTATTGATTTCGGTGGTTTAATGAGAGCAGTATCAACAAGAACTACTATAGGCTGAAGCAATATGCAATTACTCGCTTGTTCAGGGTAATAGAAAATTGCAAAATATACGCCCGATCTGTAAATATCAACGGTATCTCCATGAATTGTATAACTATTGTAGGCAGGATTGGAAGAGCCAACAGTAGAGAAATCAAAATTAGTGATCGCACTGATGGTATCAGCACAACTTACCAGTGTATCCTGTGCCCAGATGTGTGGAATGAAATGAAACA
>DASWXS010000559.1:0-4036 GCA_036405375.1 Bacteroidia bacterium | reverse complement strand
GCGTAAAAAACAACTGGTTGAACTGGTAATGTTAAAAGTGATCGAAGTTCCGGACAATTCATAAGATCCAGGTCGCTATTATGGAAATTTGTTTTTAATGCGTCTTTTTAATAAATGCAGTATCATAAACATAAAATATTCTTTTCCACCTTATTGGCTTTCTTCTTTTTATTTAACACTTCAGCCTTTTCTCAGAAAAAAGCGCTGAAAATAAAAGGAGAAGTATTACTAAAGTTTAGCAAAGAACCCCTGCCCTTTGCAAAAGTTTATATACCCGGAAACAACTTTAGCGCAATAACTAATGAGAATGGCGTTTTTTCTATCGATATAAATACAACTGAGATCAGAGAAAAATATATCCTGCTAACTGCCGAGCTTCCAGGACATACATTTAATGTGCTTACAATCGATTGGCTTAATTATTCTGATTCTCCATTAAAAATATATGGCGAAACCAATTATGCCCCATGGCCTGAAGGAAAAATGGTAACGAACAAAGAACTCATTGAACCCATACATCCTGGAATGACCTTTCCTTATTTCAATGAATATTATGGGCTTATAATTAAAGAATATCTTGACAATACCGGAAAACCTATACATACCAAGGTAAGTGGTGATACTAATTACATCAATGGTCCAGGCGTTATTCAAACGTATACCTTCAAGGATTCTCTTCTTATAAAGTATCATTATGTATGCCGCTACCCGGTTGATACAACACACTATTACTATTCTGAAATATACAAATACAATAAAAAGAAATTGCTGGCAGAGCGGATAAAATCTAATGCAGATGGAGATGAACACTTCATTACTTATACCTATGATTCAAAAGGACGACTTAAGGAGGATAAAGATGTTTTTGAAAATAAATACCTTAATCAAAAACAGGTAACAACAATAAAATACTTCTATGAACCAGATGGACGTATTCAAAAAAAACAATCTTCAATCAAAAAAATTAGGTAAAGATGCAAGTTGTATGGATGTAAATCATATATTGTTAAACATCACACAACTTACATCTTAAACTCCATTTGCAAACCTAAAAATTTCCCGTAGTTCCTGGCTTCAGCTTCTAATTCCTGTTTAACCGATGCCTTAAGTTTTTGAAATAATTCAAACTCCATCAACACTTTATCTTTTTTAATGGTTCGTTTCCAGGTCCCTTGTACTTGTCCGTTCACCACAATAATAGGTTTAAAGATCCCATTATTAGTGAAAGCCTTGGGCTGGTGATCACCATGAATAGATACATGCCTGCTTTTATAACTGATCAGGTATTCATCAAAGGCTGGTAATAAATGTATTGAGCTTTTTTTTGTGGCCGGCTTAACCGAAGGATCGATATAAAATACTTCTTGCCCTACCCTTTCTTCAATGAGCTTATTTTTAACCGCTTCAAAACCTTTTTTTGCATCACCAACAGACAATCCCGACCACCACACAAAATCCCTAAAAGTAGCAGGGCTATGACTTGCAAAGTACCTTTGAACAAGTTTTACCAATGCTTCTTCTTTCGTTATGTCCTTTGTTTTTGGGAGTCGCTCGGCTAAGGATGCGTATGTAATTTTTTTGTTTTTAATTGCCCCGCTGCAAATGATAGTATCCATTTCTGCCTGCAGAAAAATATGTATACCTCGAAGTCCTTGTGTGCTGATCTTTGCATCTTCCAGTTTTTCTGAAAGTTCATCTCGGGTTAAATGTTTATTACCGCTTACAGCTTTTTCAATAACTGCGTTGCTTTTGGCAAACACTTTATCATCCAGTTCCAATTGTTTGTTTGCCGAACGCATCAGGGTTTTAATTTGAGGCGAGCTGAGTTGCAACATCCATTTCACATCTTCTGCTGCAGCGAGGTGCCAGGTTGGACGAAGCAAGTGGGTGCGTATGATTTCACCTTTATTAATAGATGCCTCCACTTCTGCATCCGTAATCCCCGGTAAACGCCTGCCTACTGCCCACTTCGACATGGAATAATCCTGGGCCTGGACTGCTCCCATAAAGTAAACCAGGTCTTTAACCTTTTTGTATTTAGTTAACGTTAATTGCTGGCTGCTTAAACGTAATTCGGAGAGTTTATCTAAGGTAAATTTACTTTTCATATTACTTCTGAAAAGTACAAAAAAAGTAACTTCTGTCACAGTCCTTAATAAATGCTTATTTTTGTACCCCGAATAATGAAACCAACATCCAAAACCAATCGTCTTATATCTGTTATCAGGCAGTCATTTAACAGTGAACACCTTGATTACACACAGGGAAGTATACCAAAAGCAGTAGTGTTATTGGCTATTCCTATGATCCTGGAATTGGTGCTGGAGAGTGTATTCGCAATAGTTGATATGTTCTTTGTAGGCAAACTGGGAGAAAACGCCATAGCAACTGTAGGACTTACCGAGTCGGTGATTACTATTGTGTATTCGATTGCCATTGGGTTAAGTGTAGCAGCAACAGCCATTGTATCGCGCCGTACCGGTGAAAAAAATCCTGAAGAAGCTGCACATGCGGGTGCACAGGCATTACTGGTTTCAATGCTGGTTACCATAATTATAAGTATAGCGGGAGTGGTGTTTGCCCCGGATATACTTTCGTTGATGGGTGCTAAAGCGGAAGTGATAGAAGAGGGAACTGTTTTTACACGCATCATGTTTGGTGGTAGTATTGCCATTATGATGTTATTCCTGATCAATGGAATTTTCCGCGGAGCTGGAGATGCTGCTATGGCCATGCGCAGTTTATGGATAGCCAGTATAATCAATATTATCTTATGCCCGGTTTTCATTCATTTTTTCGGATTGAAGGGTGCGGCAATTGCAACAACTATCGGAAGAAGCACCGGGGTAATTTACCAATGCTATCATTTATTTAAAGGAAGCGGTATTCTTAAATTTCACACCTGGCATTTTAAACTGGACAAAAGTATTGTTGCTTCGATCATTAAGATTGCGTCACCTGCTACTTTACAATTCCTGATCTCGAGTGGGAGCTGGATCGTACTTACCCGGATGGTTGCAGATACCGGAGGTACCAGCGCATCTGCAGGTTACCAGATCGCTATCCGAAACGTGATTTTCTTTATATTACCTGCGTGGGGTTTAAGCAATGCTGCAGCAACATTGGTTGGACAAAACCTGGGAGCCAAACAAATTGAACGTGCCGAACAAAGTGTGATGCTTACCACTAAATACAATGCAATTTTTATGGCATTTGTAATGTTGTTATTTGTATTTTTTGCGGGACCTATTATTCGTTTTTACTCTACTGACCCGGCTGTTATTGCTTATGGGGCAGAATCGCTGCGTATAATAGGAACAGGTTATATTTTCTATGGCATATCAATGGTAATGACACAGGCATTGAATGGAGCCGGTGATACCCGCACTCCTACCCTCATTAATTTATTTTGTTTCTGGGTTTTCCAGATCCCGCTGGCTTATGTACTTTCCAATACGTTCCACCTGAAATCAACCGGTGCATTTATTGCTATTCCGGCAGCACATACCATGGTTGCATTGGTTTCCTGGTATTACTTTAAGAAAGGAAAATGGAAGAACGTAAAGGTATAAGATTGTTTATTGTGCCTTGTATTTTGTAACCTATATGTTGTACATTATATAAGCATGGTACAAATCAGACGTTTTTTTAATTTTCATGAACATCCAAATTAACTTCGAAATTACTTCTACCTACGACATCTCTTCAGAATTTATTAAAAGAGATCTTTACACATTTCATAAAGCTGCCGATTTCATAAAGAAACTTCCCTATGGCCGTAATACGAATAAAAATGATCTGCTAACCGTATTTAATGATGGATGTGGCACATGTAGTACTAAACATGCCGTACTGAAACAAGTGGCTGATAAAAATAACTTCCTGAACATTAAACTGGTGATGGGAATTTTTAAAATGAACGGGAACAATACTCCTGCCGTTGCTGAAGTATTAAAAAAGCATAACTTATCTTATATTCCCGAAGCTCATAATTATTTAAAGTTCAATAATGAGATTTTTGATTATACTAAAACAG
>DASWXS010000558.1:0-3339 GCA_036405375.1 Bacteroidia bacterium | reverse complement strand
CAAAACACTTGCAGACCTGGAGCAAATAATCCAGATGGGCTTCAAGGAAGGCTTCACCATGACTTTAAACGAGCTGGAAATATTGTTACAAAAATTAAAAAAATAGTCGCTATGAAAAAGTACAAAATAATTTTCTGGTTCTCAACTACCATCATCTTTCTGTGGGAAGGACTTATGCCATTGAGCACACTTTTATTTGCTCCTCAATATGTCAATGTCGGTACAAAACCCTTAGGCTATCCTGATTATTTCGCTTACGCATTAATCATTTGTAAAGTTTTAGGTTCAACAGCAATAATGCTTCCCAAACTTCCACCAAAATTAAGAGAGTGGGCATATGCCGGGCTTACATTCAATTTAATATTTGCAGTAATAAGTCACATGGCTGTAGATAAAAACATCACCTTTATTTTAATGCCGATAGTTGTAGGTGCTATACTCGCGGCATCCTATTTTACTAATCAAAAATTTCAAAACAGTAACAAATGAAAACCAATCTTCTCTTCGATTTTGAAGTCGACAAAGCAAACAAAACCATGCATATAAAACGCGAGTTCGCTGCAAGCCTCGACCTAGTGTGGGATGCCTGGACAAAACCAGAATTACTTGACAAATGGTGGGCGCCAAAACCATATCGCGTGGTAACCAAATCTATGAACTTTAAAGAAGGCGGTTTCTGGCATTACGCTATGGTTTCTCCTCAAGATGAAAAGCATTGGTGTCGTGCCGATTACCAAAAGATCTCTGAAAAGAAAAGCTATACATATACCGACGCTTTTTGTGATGAAAATGGGATTATTAATACTGCTGTACACCCGGGTTCCAAATGGGAAAACACGTTCAAGCAAAATGGAGATACAACAACAGTATCTATAACCATAACTTACAAAACTCCTGAGGACCTGGAAAAGATCGTAGAATTAGGATTTAAAGAAGGCTTCACCATGTGCATAGGAAACCTGGATGAATTGCTTGCAGAGATCAGGGAAAAACAGACATATTAAATTGCGGCACCTGCAAATAAACATGACAGAAATTCCTTAATTTAGCAATAGGGAGATAGCATTATTACTATGGAAAATCAAAGAGTATTTAAAATGTCGTTTGCAGGTGTTTATCCGCATTACATTACCAAAGCGGAGAAAAAAGGACGCACTAAGGAAGAGGTAGATACCATTATTCGCTGGCTTACCGGCTACACGCAGAAAACACTGCAAAAACAAATAGACACCAAAGTTGATTTTGAAACGTTTTTCGCCCAGGCGCCAGAAATCAATCCCAACGTTTCAAAAATTACCGGTGTAATCTGTGGTTACCGTGTGGAAGACATTGAAAACAAACTCATGCAACAGATCCGTTATTTAGATAAGCTGATTGATGAACTGGCGAAAGGAAAGGTAATGGAGAAGATCTTAAGGAAGTAATAATTGAAAGTAGTTATTCCTGCATTATAACAGACATTCTTTCTTGACGCCATTAACGGAGTTCCAGATAGAAAATTCAAATTGGTGTTTTGTTTGCAATTCCCGAAGAGTTTTTGTTATGGCCTTTACTGCCAGATCCGCCTCATTTACATAAGCGATCATATTCAGGACTTCTTCATCACAAAATCCATAATCACAAATCCCGTTCCCTGTTTCCTGCAACACATCATCAATAGCGGGCTCCACCCCTTCAAAGCGGAATTCATACATATCCCTGATACAGTGCAAAGGAAAACTGACCAGCAATTCTTTATTTTCCATTTTAACTCAGGCTACTCTCTACATAATGCATCTTCTCAAACTCATCCAGCAAGTCTTTTGTAATGCTCAGTTTATTTACACGCGATTGTAATTTCACATGTGTATTCTCCGCAGGGTCATCCACAATAATTTCATAGCTGCTTTTTCCATCGTTGGAGTTTTTGCTGAGTAAGTCCGTAATGGTATTTAAAGCTGTCTCATCCAAATTAGCTGAGCTGATTTTAATCTGCAGGTGTTTAAAAGCCTGCTGCATCAGCTCCGACAGCAATCCCATCTTCGTTACCTTAAATTCGAGATTATCTGCCTGTCCGAAACGAGCCTGTATCCTACCCTTCACATAAACAAACTGGTTCTGCGAAAAGTACATTCTGAATTTCATATAGTCTTCACCAAACATCACAAACTCAAAACTGCCTCCATAATCTTCCAAGCGGAATTTACCCCAGGGATTTCCATTTTTCTGCGAGATCCGTTCTTCCGCAAAAGTAATGATCCCTGCAACTCCCATTTCTTTTCCAACCAATGGTTTCAGATCGGCAAGTTCGCTTAATGTATTCCTGCAGGCATGCTTCATTTCATACTTGAACATATCAAGCGGGTGCCCGGAAATATAAAATCCAACTACTTCTTTTTCTTTCGCTAACTGATCCAGTGGTTCCCAACGATTGATAACCGGTAAAGCCGGCTCTGCAATCTCATTATCGTCTGTATCATCAAACATATTTACCTGCGACGTATCGGTCATACTATTCAGGCTGTTTCCATAACGGATAATTTTTTCTGTAAGCGTAAGCCCGTCTTTCATATCAGGGACAAAGAACATCGCTCTATGCACTTCTTCAAAAGAATCGAATGCTCCTGCCTGTGCCAGTGCTTCCAGGCTTTTTTTGTTCACTGCCTTGGTATCCAGTCGACGGGCAATATCAAATACTGATGAGTACTTCCCATTCGCACGCTCCTCCACAATGGCATCAACTACATTGGCACCAACACCTTTAATAGCAGCCATACCAAAACGAATTTCTCCTTTTTCGTTTACCGAGAAATCACCGATACTTTCGTTCACATCCGGCCCCAGCACCGTTAATCCCATGCGCTTACACTCTTCCATAAAGAAAGTAACGCTTTCGATATTACCCATGTTGTGGGTAAGCACCGATGCCATGAACTCAGCAGGATAATTGGCTTTGATGTAGGCAGTCTGGAATGCCACGTAAGCATAACAGGTAGAGTGCGATTTATTAAAGGCATAGGATGCAAATGCTTCCCAGTCGGTCCACACTTTTTCAGCCACAGCGGTATCGTGCCCGTTTGCTTTACAGCCGTCCAAAAATTTGCTCTTCATTTTATCAAGAACATCTTTTTGTTTTTTACCCATGGCCTTACGCAGCACGTCGGCATCACCTTTGGTAAAGTTAGCCAGCTTCTGCGACAAACGCATTACCTGCTCCTGGTACACCGTGATCCCATATGTTTCCTGCAGGAATTCATCCATCCCTTCCAGCTCATACACAATTGGCTCCAGCCCGTGCTTACGTTTGATGTAGTTCGGAATGTAGGCCAAAGGTCCCGGACGATAGAGGGCGTTCATAGC
>DASWXS010000557.1:0-8208 GCA_036405375.1 Bacteroidia bacterium | reverse complement strand
GGCAGATCCATTCCGAAAAAGAAAAGATCCTCGCTCTTGGAATCAGTGATAGCGATAAATTAAAGCAAGAACTCGATATCCTTTACAAAAAGGAGAAAAAGAACATTTACATGATCATCGGGGAAGGAACTATTTTTCTTATCATCATTACCATTGGTACCATCAGGGTTTTTAAGGCGCACAAACGCGAAAAAGAAATTGCTGCCCAACAAAAGAATTTCTTACTCTCTGTGTCACATGAACTAAAAACACCTTTGGCTACAAGCCGTTTGAGCTTACAAACTTTGTTGTCGCGCGAACTGAATAAAGAAATGCAGCAACAGATCCTCAACAATACTTTACAGGAAAATGAAAGGCTTACACAACTGATTGAAAACATCCTGATTTCCACCCGCCTTGATGACGCTGAAAATGCGAGCTCCTTGCTGATCAATAAAGAAAGTGTAAACATATCGGAATTTATTCCGGCGATCATTCAGAAAGCATTTTCACAGTCTCAACAGGAAAGAATTGTTTCCACTATTCAACCTGATATTTTTCTTTCTACCGACAAAGCAGTGTTTCCTTCTATCATCATCAACCTGGTAGAAAACGCTTTGAAGTATTCTCCCGCAGATTCTAAAATAAACATCAGCCTTACTAAAAAGAGTAAGATCATTTTTTCGGTTGCCGATAACGGTCCGGGGATCAAAGATGAGGAAAAACAAAAAGTATTTGAGAAATTCTTCCGTTCCGGAAACGAGGAAACCCGCAGCAGTAAGGGAACCGGGCTGGGTTTATTTATTGTAAAGAAAACAGTGGAAATGCATGGAGGCGAAATTGAGTTAAAGAAAAATAGTCCGAACGGAAGTATTTTCGAAGTACGATTTGCCTCTTAGAATTTATATCTCAGGTTTGGAATGATCGGGAAAGTGATTTTTGAAGCTTTTACCAATTGTCCGTTTATAAAGTAGTAATTCATTCCCACCTGTCCTTCGAGCCCGAAATAAAGTCTACTCAAAGTGTCACGTTTTTTTGGCAAGCGCATCTGTACCCCAAAAGGCAATCCAATAGAAGCACAGGCACCATTTTTAATTGCAAGATGCTTAGCGGGCGACTGGAAGTAATAAGTGCCTTCCGGAATTTGTTTGCCCCTGATTTCCGAAACATTCGTATTCTTTTGTTTATATAGATTTGTTGCCACCGCAGTTCCCAAACCTATTCTGTAACCAACATAAGCAGAGAATTTATTTTCCTGGCGTGTAGTAAATAAATGATCCCACTCCACGCTAACTCCACTTGCATAATAAACAGATTCAGGCTTTGCAGATTTTTTATTTTTAAGTGTAAATACAGGTTTCCCATTTGAAACAGTTGAAGCAGGTTTTGAGAAAGGACTCAATATGCTATACTTACTATAACTAACTCCTACCTTAAAAACAGAATGTTGTTTCCATGCTTTGGACTTGTCATTTGTTTTAAACCCGATGCCCACATAAACACCATTACTTGCAATTCCGGTTTTCTTCAAACCATCTTTGCCAGCATTAACCGACCAAAGATAGCTTGTAGAAGGTGTAGCCCAGAAATCATTAATGGAAAATTTCCCCACAGCATTTTGTGCAGACAAAATTTTACACATCCCAATAAAAATAAAAGCAAGAATAAATTGCTTCATGTTATTTATTTTAACGGGTGATCGTGGGGAATCACCCTTGGTTTAATATTTTGCGCCTCCAACACCAATCTTCTCAATCGGGTGCCAGGTTGTTTTTACTTCCTGCAGATCATTGATCAGGTAAGGGTTTTGAGACTCTTCCTTACTCCAATCCTTATCCCAGAAGAAAACGCGTTTCACATTTAATGAAGAATTTTCTGCGATCAGCTTTTGTTCTTCTTTACTATTTCTGCAATAAACAATTGCATTCACATCCATGTGAGATGAGAAATGACTGTGTAATTCCTTGCTGCTCCCGGTAAGGATATTTACAACTCCACCCGGAAGATCGCTCGTTGCAAGTACTTCAGCAAACGTAACCGCACACAAAGGTTTGTTTTCACTTGCCAATACTATGCAGGTATTGCCTCCGGATATGATCGGCGCAATTACGGAAACCAATCCCAGCAAAGACGTTGTTTCATCAGCCACAACTGCAATTACTCCCATCGGTTCAGGAACCGAGAAGTTAAAATGCGGGGATGAAACAGGATTAACGGAGCTGAATAGCTGCGAATATTTATCGCACCAACCCGCATAATATACCAGGCGGTCGATCGACATATTCACTTCTTCTTCAGCCGCTTTTAGTTTGGCTCCCTGTTGAACAAGTTCCTTTACAAATTGCTCTCTTCTGCCTTCCAGCATTTCTGCAATGCGGTAAACGATCTGGCTGCGATTGAAAGGAGCTCTTTCGCCCCAGCCTGCAAATGCTGAACGCGCTGCCACAACAGCATTCCTGAAATCCTTCCTGCTACTCAAACAAATATTAGCAATCGTTTCGTTCTTTGCATTCATAAGAGGATAATATCTGCCACTTTCGGTACGCGGGAATTGCCCCCCGATAAACAGCTTATAAGTTTTTAATACGTCTATTCTTTCCATAATCTGAGAAGTAAAAATAGGGAATTTACCCGGATTTTTAAGCACACATCGTCGATTTTTAAAAATCAGTCTAATTTGTGGAAAATCAGTATTATTTTCACTATACTTGTTACCTGCAAATGCCCATTTTATGAAGAAAATCCTAGCCTTATTATTATTTTGTTCTGTTGTGGTTTCCCAGGCTCAAACCAAAAAGAAAGAGGAAACACAACAACAGGGATTTAATCAGGAAGAATTTAACCGTTTATTATTGCAGGAATTAAACCTGTTCCGGACTCAGAAAGGAATTGATTCGGTTGACCTTATGCCACAATTATATACGGCGGCAGATCTAAGCGCGACGGATATGGCTAAAAATGAAAAAGCAGACATCAATAACGCATCTAAATTAACCCCAAAATATTTAAAAAAGGCCGGCTGTACCAACAAAGGAGAAGAGATTGTTATTTCTGTTCCCATCGGCCAGGGAAAAAATTATAAGGACGCTAAAGCATTAGTAAAATTAGCCTCCCTGAAATGGCCAACCAATAAAAAAGACAAAGCAGTTCTTTTAAATCCGGCCAACGTTTATGCTGGTATAAGCGCACGTCCCGATAAAAATGGAAAGAAAATTTACGTTTCTGTTGTTATGGGTAGCTTTCAGAGTTTTAACGGCGGTGTAAAAAAGAAAAGTGAACTTGCGGTTCCCTTTAATACCAAATCAAAAAAATTAAAAGAACCGGATGCCAAGAAATGTAAGAACTGCGATAAGTTCAAAGATATGGAAACATTGAGAAATAACCTCTATGTGGAAAACGGGAAGATCTATCTGAAATACGACAACATTAAAAATCTTAAGAAGTTACTCAAGAAATCAACCGACGGACTCGCCGTAGATATTGTTCAGAAAGATCAATACAGCAAAGCAGAATACAACATCATGGACAATACGCTTCGTAACAAAGGTGTAATGCAGAAAGTGGTTTATAAGGACAAATTGTTTGCAAAAAATTTAATTGTACCGGATAAAAAAGAAAAGAAACCGAAAAAGATCAACAAACTTTTGGTGGAAATGGGAAAATTCCCTGCCGGCATCAAAGGTTCTTATGAATTGAATTTATTGGTGATCCAGGATAATTATGTTTGTAAAACCATTCTTCGTGCCTACACTGAACAGGGCGACCAGGAGTCGAACACACCACTGGAAATGCTTCCTGCCCCGGAGAGTATTACTGCGCGTAATCCTCCATTCGAGCCTCGTTCTGAAAGTACGATCTTAAATTTCATTATCCCGTTCGAAAAAAACAAATCGGAGTTTAAAGCAGAAGATATCAAGCCATTTATTGATGCTATGCAGGAGCCTGACTTTTTTATTGAAGGTCTTTTTATTTATGCTTATGCATCTATTGAAGGTGATTCGGTAGCTAACTCTAAACTACAGCGCAAACGTGCGGAGAGTGTAACAAAAGTTTTACAAAGTATGCAAACCGGCAAGATCACTCCTTCTATTATTACTAATGATTCATGGAATTTATTCCAGCTTGAAATGGAAGATGGTAAGTATGATTACCTCACCAAAATGAGTAAGAAAGAAGCCATCAAAACCATTAACAGTAAAGGAGGCCTGGCACAGGAGCTGGAACCATACCTTGCTAAGCAACGTTTCGCCCAGATTGTAATGGACGTTACTTACGATATCAGTGGAAACAAAGAGCAAAAATTCTCTGTGGTGCAGTTTAACCGCGCTGTTAAAAGTGGCAACAACAAGCAGGCATATAAGATCATGGATTTTATCAATAAAAAAACTTCCAGTCAGAAATATACCAAGGATGCCTGGGACGATCTCCAGATACCGCAGGAAGCAAAGTATTCCGGTTTATTGATGAACAAGATTTATTATGATTATATCGATCACGGGCATGTGGTAGATGAGGATCAATATGACGAAATCAAAAAATTAGAAAAACTGGATCCCGCAAACAATATTGTTAAGTTCAATTCGCTGTTATGTAAAGTGCAATTAGACAGTACCATCGGTGATAAGGTTGCACAAAAAGACATGCAGGACAGAATAGATGCTTTGTATAAATCGGAAATTCCTCACAACATCATCAATGCATTAAATGTGGAATGGCAGTTCAAACTGATGGAAGCATTGGATACGGTTGATGGATCAGAAGCTCAAATAGATGCAATCATCAGCAAGATCAAAACCTTCTATAATTTTAAAGACGGAAGCTGGCAAAATGCACTTAAATTATCTTATGCATTCTGCAGGGCGAAAGACTACAAATTTGCCACTTCTATTATGGAACCATACATTTTCCCTGAAAGAGAAAAAATGCCTCCAAAACCATCCCAGGTTCCGCAGGGAGCTGACTACGAAAAGGTAATCTTCGCTTATATTTCCATGTCGTCTCACGTGCCCGAGAAATTTTTCTCCCGTTCATTTAGTGATGCTATGTTGAAAGCGCGGGAGATAAATAAAGAGCGCTACTGCAAATTATTTGGCGATCCGTTTATGAGCTTCCAGGTATTGGATAACCCGAAGATCAAGAAAGATTACTTTGAAGCAGGCTGCCCTAAATAAAGTTTACCTGAATTCGTAGGTTGTTCCTTTTAATTGCGTTAACAGGGTTTTAGCTTCATCCGTAGCCACTGCCCGCCCTTCAATTACAGGTGAAACCGGGCTGTGTTCTTTCAGGTATTCTTCTATAACCTGGTGAAAAAGGAAAGGTTGTTTTTTTGGAGATTTTACTCCATCTATACGACAGATGGTATCATCAGGATCTCCTTCACGCTCGCACGCAACAACAGTGTATTCTTTTTCCAATTCAATTGGCTTTCCTCCTACTTTTACTGAATTAACCCGTTTTCCGAATTCATTCCCGATAGTGAAGTTTGCTTCAATACCACTGTAGCGAACAAACCAGCCACCAAATCGTTTGGAAGGATCAGGCGCAAATGCATTCTGCAATTCCCTTTCCAACCAGTCCCAGATCTGCTTGCCAGTAACAATACCTGTTTTAGCTTCTGCGTTCACTGGTAACATATTCCATAAAAATTCTTTGGTGATATCTACTTTCCCCAGCTTTGGGTCAACGGCAAGAGGCTGGCAAAACCTGAAACCATTCGATACAACAATATCTGTTTTAAATTTCCATTTAACAGCATCGGTAAGCATATTATCCATTGGAGTTTCCAATACAAAATACCTTACTAATGGTGTTTTGCTTGTACCGATAACCGTTTGCAATTCTTTTTTATAGGGCTCATATGCAGCGTTCACCATTGCCTGTACTTCTTTATCAGCCGGGTATTTTGCAGGATCAACATCCAGCAGGTCGTAATTCATTTTGGAAAGTTTTCCATTTTCCATAACCAGGTCGAGCTTACCAAGGAACGAGCCAAAAGCACCACACTCGATTACCTTAGTATATTTACCCTGTATCGGGATCCGTACGCGCTCATGCGTATCAGCACCTATGATGACATCCACTCCTTCCGCAGCAGGATTATTAGCAAGACCTACCTGCTGTGCAAGTCCCATATGAGCAACCACAATAACAACGGCACAGCCTTCCATTTCTTTTAAGAGCTTTACATACTTCGCAATATTCACATCAGCATGCTGAAATGAAAGGCCATAACTATATGCAGGAGATTGCCGCTTTGGAATCAGGTGATCGGTATACCCGATAAATCCAATTTTTACTCCGCCAATATATTTGATCCAATAAGGCGGATAAACCAATTCGCCATTATCAGCATCACTGGTTTTATGAAACATGTTTGCACAAATCTTGGCCGCGTTTGCATGGCCCATATCGTACAACATTTTTTTCTTTTTATAAACTACCTCCCAATTACCAGGAAGCATAAGGTCATACCCGAGTTTGTTGAAAATCGGGATCAGCGCTTCTCCTTCTGTTAAAGATGCCACTCCATGTCCGTGAAAATAATCGCCGCCATCATACAGGATCGTATTGCCTGGATTTTTCTTCCTGTACGATTCGATCATTGTTTTTAATACAGCCAGGCCTCCCCGTTTCTTGTAAACCGCCTGGTTGTTTTCCCAGAAAAATTCATCGTGTGTAAATAACTGCGCGTGTATATCGGAAGTGATAAGCACCGTAATGGTTTGTTTTGATGAAACAGCTGATTCCTGGCTTTGCTCTTCTTCAGCCAGCTTCACACTTTCGTTTGCTACGTTGGTTAGTGGATTAAACATAGTAGCCAGGCCAACCAGTGCTGATTTCTTTATAAAATCTCTTCTTCCATCACCCGTGTGTTCTATTTTTTTCATCATCAATTTTTTATTTTTTCGCCAATTTTATTTGTTTGTCTTTTATTACCTGGAATGGTCCGTATTTGTGTTGCTGTTCTGAAAATCCATCTGTATATGGCCCGAAAGGATGATCGAACGGCTTCTCAGCAATATTTGGCCAATCCGCTTTTATATTCATTTGCGGACGTGGCTGGGAATTTACAAATGCAGCCACATCCCATGCTTCTTCATCACTCAGTTGAGTTGTTTTATGATCTACGCCAAATGGCATGTTATACTTCACCAATTTCGCAAAGTTGGATAAACGGAATAATCCTGCTCCCGAATTATAGCTATTAGCTCCCCACAATGGAGGATATGTATAAGCAGTTTGTTCTTCATTCATACCACCTTCACCGTTTGATTTATGACATCTTTCGCATTTCTGCGTATACACTATTTTCCCTTTTCCAGGATCAGCGGCTCTTTCTAAAAACGGAACGTCCTTCATTCCATAACCTGCAGGTTTCGTGTTTTTCTTTACACCTTTTCCCAACCAACTTATATAGGCGAATATGGCCTTCATCTCTTTTGAAGCCGTATCCATTTTTTTTCCGTTCAAACTCCTTTCAAAACAATCGTTCACACGCTCATAAATATTTTCTATACTTCCAAAACGTGCACGATATTTAGGATAGGTTGACGCAACCGCTGCGAAATTATTCCCAAATACTTTTGTTCCCGCTTCCAAATGACAATTCTGGCAGCTCATCCCGTTGGTATATGCTTTAAAGATCTTACCGTTCTTACCGTAATAATCAGAAGTGTGAGCAATAAGATCTTTACCATATAAAATAAGATCTGCCTGCGGGTTATTATTGAGCAATGCGATATCGGGAGCTGACCAATAATCAAATGAATCTTTCGTCCTTTCAAGGAATTCAATACGTCCCTGTTCGGTAAAGTTCCCATTTGAATCGGGCTGAGGGCATGAAAGGCAAGGTGCAAGAGGTGGATATGGAAGATCATTAGAAAATACCCCGAACAGCCCAATCAATACAAACCATAAAACAATTGCATAATTCAGAACGCGATTCTTAAATCCCAAATTCTGATATCCATTATTTTTCCTTAAAGTCATTACTGATTTTAGGTACCACTAGTTTATGCTAAAAGTACAATTATAAAATGAATCTGATCGGAATTTTGGTTAACAGATTTGGTTGGAGCAGGAGTATTTTATTCAGCTAATGCCATTTTATTATACTTATTACGGTATTCGATTGGGGTAAGACCTGTTATCTTTTTAAATACTGTTCTGAATGCTTTTGTATCTGTATATCCTACATCATACATCACCTCGTTGATATTCTTCCTGCTC
>DASWXS010000556.1:0-8778 GCA_036405375.1 Bacteroidia bacterium | reverse complement strand
AAATAAATTCCGGTGCATTGTATGGAGGAGTAACTGTAGTTGAAGCAGCGGAAATATTTATAAATGTTCTATCCGGTAATGGAACAAAGGAACAGGCGGATGTTGTGATAGCAAACGCAGCATTGGCTATCCGGTGCTATTTTGAAAATAAACCTTTTACAGAAGCGCTTGATATGGCGAGAGAATCTTTGCGGTCAGGAAAGGCATTAAACAGTTTTAAAATTCTACAATCATTAAATTAATTTAGCCATGAACATTTTAGAAAAAATAATTCTTCACAAGAAGAAGGAAATTGCGGAGAAGAAGAGCCTTTACCCTGCAAAATTACTGGAGCAAAGTATTTATTTTGAAAGTGACGCTGTTTCACTGAAAGAGTATTTACAAAGAAGCGATCTTAATGGCATTATTGCTGAGATCAAGCGGAAGTCACCTTCGAAAGGTGTGATCAATAACCATATTTCGGTCGAAAAATTGTCGGTAGGTTATATGCAGGCGGGGGCATCTGCATTATCGGTTTTAACGGATGCAGAATTCTTTGGTGGAAAGAATGAAGATCTTACTGTAGCCAGGAAATTTAATTATTGCCCGATCCTTCGCAAGGACTTCATTGTTGATGAATACCAGGTAGTGGAAGCAAGATCAATTGGAGCCGACGTGATCTTGCTCATCGCAAATGCACTGAACAAAAAAGAAACAAAACAATTGGCAGCCTTTGCAAGGGGCCTGGGAATGGAAGTACTGCTTGAAATAAAAGATGAAAGGGAAATTGATCATGTGAATGAGTTTGTGGATATGGTCGGAGTAAATAACAGGAACCTGGAAACATTCCGGGTTGATGTATCTACTTCATTCGAACTGGCTGAGAAAATACCGGCTGAATTTTTAAAAATCGCTGAAAGTGGAATTGCCTCTGCACACATCATACAAAACCTAAGGCAGGTTGGTTTTTCCGGTTTTTTGATTGGAGAAGCATTTATGAAAAACAGTCGCCCTGGAAAAGCATGTGCCGACCTGGTGAGACAAATTAAGAACCTAAATGCTGAATTAGTATGAAATTAAAAGTGTGTGGCCTTCAGCATATAGATAATTTACGCCAGGTGTTGGAATGTAAACCTGATTTTATCGGAATTATTTGTTATGAAAAATCGCAGCGTTATGCGGGAAGAATGAATGCAGCTGAATTGTGTGCTGATTTCCCTTCCGGAACAAATAAAGTGGGAGTTTTTGTAAATGCTTCATTAGAATACATAAAGAGAAGAATCCAGGAATTTGAATTGAATGTTGTTCAACTTCACGGAAATGAAGATCATGGTTTTTGTCATTCCATAAAAGAATTGAATGTGGAAATAATAAAAGTATTTCATGTAGACAATCAATTCGATTTTTCGATTGTGAATTCGTATTCCGGGTGTAGCGATTACTTTCTTTTCGATACAAAAACCGAAGCATATGGTGGAAGCGGGAAACAATTTGATTGGCGCCTCCTGCACCAGCTCAAATTCGACCGGCCTGTTTTTTTAAGTGGAGGAATTTCACTGGCAGATATCGGGCAGATTATGCGGGAGTTGCCAGGAATTAGCGGAATTGATATAAACAGCAGGTTTGAAACAAGTCCGGGAATAAAAGATATACAACAGATCAGGAAAGCAAAACAACTAATTGAACAATACAATGAAACAGTATACAGTAGATAAAAGAGGATACTTTGGAAATTTCGGAGGTGCCTTTATACCGGAATTACTCTACCCAAATGTAGAAGAATTAAAGCAAAATTATTTGCAGATCATAAATGACCCCTCTTTCCAGGAAGAATTTAAAGAATTACTAAAAGATTATGTGGGAAGGCCATCGCCACTTTATCATGCCAGAAGATTATCCGAATATTTTGGAGCAACTATTTATCTCAAGCGTGAGGATCTGAATCATACGGGCTCACACAAAATCAATAATACCATTGGTCAGATCCTACTTGCAAAACGTTTGAACAAAAACAGGATCATTGCAGAAACAGGTGCCGGGCAACATGGAGTGGCAACTGCAACTGTATGTGCATTGATGGGAATTGAATGCGTTGTTTATATGGGTGAAGTAGATATGCGTCGCCAATCAGCAAATGTAGAACGCATGCGATTGCTCGGAGCGACGGTTGTTCCTGCAAAAAGCGGAAGCCGTACCTTAAAGGATGCAACGAATGAAGCCATCAGGGATTGGATCAATAATGTGGAGAACACACATTATATCATTGGTTCGGTGGTTGGTCCTCATCCTTATCCCGATATGGTGATGCAATTGCAGGCAGTGATCAGTGAAGAGATTAAAAAGCAGTTGTTGGAGAAAACCGGTATAAGTGAACCCGATTATGTTATTGCCTGTGTTGGAGGAGGTAGTAATGCAGCCGGAGCATTTTATCACTTCCTGGAAAGCAAAAGGACTGCACTTATTGCGGTTGAAGCTGCCGGAGAAGGAATCCTTTCGGGAAGGTCAGCGGCAACATCTGCATTAGGAAAACCCGGAGTAATACATGCCTGCAAGACTTTATTGATGCAAACAGAAGATGGCCAGATCACAGAAGCACATTCTGTATCGGCAGGATTAGACTATCCCGGAATTGGACCTTTTCATGCTAACTTGTTTGAATCAGGAAGAGCAACGTTTGTTAGTATTACGGATAACGAAGCCCTGGATGCAGCATTAATGTTAAGTAAAGTGGAAGGGATTATTCCTGCTCTTGAAAGTGCGCATGCTCTTGCTGCTTTAAGTAAAATGGAGTTTGAAGCAACGGATGTTGTAGTACTCAATTTATCGGGTAGGGGAGACAAAGACCTGGAAACATATGTTAACTACATAAATAAATAATATGGAACGCATTAAAAACATATTTCGAGAAAAAGGCCTGTTAAGTATTTATTTTACGGCAGGATATCCGGAACTGAATGATACGGTTGAGATCATTAAATGCCTGGAATCTTCCGACGTTGACCTTGTAGAAATTGGAATTCCTTTTTCAGATCCATTGGCTGATGGTACCGTTATCCAAAGCAGCAATGAAATTGCTCTTAAAAATGGAATGACTTTGCAATTGTTGTTTGACCAGCTGAAGGATATTCGCAAAGAAGTTTCTGTTCCTTTGATCTTAATGGGATATTTTAATCCTGTGATGCAATATGGTGTGGAGAAATTTTGTGCTGTTTGCAGCAAGATTGGTATAGACGGAGTTATTATTCCTGATCTCCCATTGGATGAGTATTTATTCAATTATAAAACTGTTTTTGAAAAGTATGGGCTTGCCAATATTTTATTGGTGACGCCAGCCACTTCAGATAAGCGTTTGAAACAAATTGATGAAGAGAGTAATGCGTTTATCTATTTTGTTTCTGCTAATTCCACAACAGGAAATAAAGATGGTATAAAAGAGAGTAAAAGAGCATATTTTAATAAGGCACATCAATTGAACAACCCTGTTCTTATTGGTTTTGGAATAAAAGATCATTCATCGTTCCGGGAAGCCTGTGTGCATGCAAATGGTGCAATTATAGGAACAGCTTTTATCAATGCCCTAAAGGAAGGAGAAAACTTTAAAGAAAAGATCCCGGAGTTTATCCAAAAAATAAAAGTCAACAGGGGAAATAATGTAATACTTAAAAATTAGGATTATGATAATTCAGTTAGAAGAAAATACAAGTACAGAGCGTATCACTACTATTCTCAACAGGGTGAACAGGATCGGATATAAAACCACACTGGTAAAAACACAATCGCAACAGTATATTATCGGGGTAGGCAAAAAGGAAATAGATATACGTGTGATTGGAAATCTGAAAGGAGTTCAGGATGTTCATTGCGTTACCGAAGATTATAAACTGGTGAACCGGAAGCGAAAGGTTGCCGGAACCATTATTGACCTTGGAGATGGGATACAGATCAGTGAAAATAACTTTAGCATTATTGCCGGCCCTTGTTCAATAGAAAGCGAGGAACAGGTGGTGCAGGTAACGAATCACCTCCGGCAGCAGGGACTCAAATTAATGAGAGGAGGCGTTTTTAAGCCGCGCAGTTCGCCTTATGCATTCAGGGGCTTGGGTATTGATGGATTAAAAATGTTCTCCACCATTGCCAGGAATTATGGAGTAAAAATTATTACCGAAGTAATGGAAATCGACCAGATTGAACAGATGTATGAGTATGTGGATGTGTTCCAGGTGGGAGCAAGAAACAGCCAGAACTTTAATCTTCTGCATGAGTTAGGGAATGTAGACAAACCCATTTTATTAAAAAGAGGTTTGTCCGGAACAATAGAAGAGCTGTTACAATCGGCAGAATATATTTACAGCAATGGAAATGAACGGATAATTTTATGTGAGCGAGGAATCCGTACTTATGAAAAAGCATATAGAAATACCCTTGACCTGAATGCGATTCCTATCCTTAAAGAAAAAACACATTTGCCTGTAATTGTAGATCCTTCACATGGCATCGGAATCCGTGAGCATGTGGAGCAAATGTCGCTGGCCGCATTGATGTCAGGTGCAGATGGCATTAGTATTGAGATACATGAGAAACCGGAAGAAGCTTTGTCGGATGGTCAGCAAACACTGAATTTTTCAGAATCTTCGGCACTGATAAGAAAAATAGGAATTGCATTTGAAGCGCGGCAAAAAATGCGGGATGTATAAATTATACTTGCACAAGCCAAAAAATCCTTACATTTGCAACGCATTTGGTTTTTAATCTCTGTTGGGAGATGAAAATTAAAAGGGAATCGCGTGAGATTCGCGAACAGTTCCCGCTGCTGTAAGTCTCAATAAGAGCTTTGCATACTTCAATACCACTGGTGTAGAAATACAACGGGAAGGTTCGCAAAGTGAGATAAGTCAGAAGACCTGCCAGGTGCTGTTTTAATTCGTGACTTTCGGGAAGAAAAGTATACGATAGTGCAGTTGAGGAACTTCATTATTTTGTACGAAAGGTTACGGGTTGCTGAATGGCAATGTTGTGTAAGACCTCTATACTAAAATTTGCAGTTGCATCAATATTAATGCTTCCTGGTAGTGCTTTATTTGCACAGGATACTACCGCGCATTTACTTAACGAGGCCATTATTATCCAAAACAGGTACGAGCAAAAACGTACGGGGTTTAAAGAGTCGAAGCCGGACTCGTTGGTCAAACAACAGTTCAATGGTTTTAGCCTCGCTGATCTGTTATCCTTCAACTCATCATTTTTTGTAAAGAGCTATGGCGGAAACGGTATTGCTACTACTTCTATCCGCGGAGGTAATGCGGCACAAAGCACAGTAAACTGGAATGGATTTACAATCAATAGTCCTATGCTGGGACAAAGTGATCTCTCTATTCTCCCCGGATTTTTTTACGACGATGTAAGTACGGTTTATGGAGGAAATGCAGGGATTGGAGGATCCGGATCAGTTGGAGGAACGGTGTATTTAAAGAATGCCGCCAGGTTTTCGGAAAACACAAAGATCAATGCTTTTACTAATTATTCTTCAGCCAATGTGATCCGCTCTGGTGCAGGTTTCAAAAGCAGCACTGATAAATTCATAAACATAACACGCGTTTACATAAACTCAGGGAAGAACAATTTCCTTTTTGGTGATACGATCAATGGTATATATGAAACCCGCCGGATTGCACATAATAAGCTCATTCAATATGGCCTTTTGCAGGAAAATATTTTTAAATTGACCAAGAACCAGAAATTGGGGTTACATGCATGGTTGCAAAGCAGCGATAAACAGATTCCCTTAGCTGATCCCGAAAAGAAAAGTGAAGCATCTCAATATGATGCTTCCATTCGGGCAAGTGCCGATTGGCAATTGACAAAAGAAAAATTATCACTCTTCGCCCGTACTGCTTTTTTTGTTGAACAGTTAAATTATACTGACTCTTCTGTTGCTTTATTTTCAAAAAGCAGATCCTTATCATCTATAACAGAAATGGAGTCGGTTTATAGATTTAATAGTCTTCACTCTGTTGATGCAGGAATCAATCAAACCTATATAAGAGCTTATACAAAGAGCTATGGAGGTGATCCTTATCAGCTGCGGTATGCCGCTTTTGCTTCCTGGAAATTTGAGAATAGAAAAAAATGGTTTTCTTCGGTAGTAAATGCGCGGCAGGAAATGGTTGTAAATGGCCAAACCCCGTTCATCTGGAATGTAGGTATTGCTGTTAAACCGTTTACATTTCTTACAGTTCATGGAAATGTGGGACGCATTTTCCGTTTACCAACGCTGAATGATTTGTATTGGAACCCCGGGGGTAATCCCAACCTGAAACCTGAAGTAGGGTACACACAGGAACTTGGCATTGAAGTGAAGAAGAGAATGGATGCGTGGGATCTGTTTTTTGATGTTACCTGCTTTAACCGTAATGTCACTAACTGGATAGCCTGGTTGCCTTCAGGTGCCGGCGTGTGGAGCCCTGTTAATATTTTGGAGGTGTGGAGCAGGGGATGTGAAACGCAAACGTCTTTATCGTATTCGTATAAGAAGTTTCGCATTAAAAATAAGTTAATGACCAATTATATTGTTTCTACTTATGAAAAGGCAGTAAACGAAAATGACGAATCGGTAGGCAGGCAATTAATATATACTCCTATGTACAGCGGATCGGATATGACTATCATATCCTATGCTGATCTGAGTTTTATGTATAATGCAACCTACACAGGTTACCGCTATATGAGTAGTGATAATTACAAATACCTGCCGCCATTTTTTCTCCATGCTGCAAGCATTAATTACCAGTTGAAAATGAAAAAATGCAAAACGGATTTCTTTTTAAGTGTCGAGAATTTAATGAACAAAAGTTACCAGGTGGTTGGATCTAATCCAATGCCTTTAAGGTATTTCAGGTTAGGAGTAAATTTTGAGTTTAGTAAATAACAAACAAAACATAGATAAATGAAAAAAACAATTACCATTATTGCCGGCTTAATGCTTGCAGCAACAACAATCAAAGCGCAAACATACCTGGCAGACTTTGAAAACCTTGTTCTTCCTGCAGATTCTTTTTATGCAGATACTGTAGGCAACGATTTTACCAGTGGAACCATGTCATTCCAGTACGACTGGTCACAAAGCCCATGGGGAGATTACTGGAGTGGCGGATTTGTATATTCTAACATGACCGATAGTGTAACTTCCGGTTATGAAAATATGTATAGCGCGAAAACTGCAGCCGGATATAATGGATCGGCTAATTATGTGGTAAGTATGAATAATTCAACTATCAACCTTACAGGAGCATCATATGGGACTGCGATTGGTGGGTTTTATATTACCAATTCTACTTACGCGTATAATAGTATGAGAGATGGTGACATGTTCGCGAAAAAATTTGGCGGTACAACAGGTGATGATCCGGATTGGTTTAAATTGGTTGTTCGTTCTTATTCCCAGGGAGTTCTTTCGGCAGATAGCGTTGAGTTTTACCTGGCGGATTATCGTTTCAGTAACAATACCCAGGATTATATTGTAAAAACCTGGGAGTATGTTGACCTTAGCTACTTAATGCTTTCGCTTTCTGTACCTGATAGTCTTTTATTTACTTTATCATCTTCTGATAATGGTACCTTTGGTATGAATACACCTGCATATTTTTGCATGGATAATTTTGAAAGATCGGGTGCAGTTATCGGGATGAAGGAGCAGGGAAATGCATCTGTTTCTTTATATCCTAATCCTGCAAAGGATGAAATTAACCTTAGCTTTGCAAAAACGATCAACATCATTGGAATCTGTTCAATAGTTGATGTTACAGGAACTGAGGTTCGTTCAATTGAAATCCCGGCCGGGACATCATCGGTGAAAGTGGATGTTAAAGACCTGGAAAAAGGGGTTTACTTTTTAAGAGTTAATTCAGGTGCTGAAGTGATCACAAAGAAATTTATAAAAGAATAAATTAATGAAACGAATTTTTGTTTTATTGACCCTGGTAAGCGAACTGAGTGTGAAAGCTCAGTTTGCTCCATCAGTTGGGCAACCGGGAACAACTGCTATTTATAAAGACAGTTCTGTATTTGTAGCCTGGGCTACTGCTTGTTCGGTGCAAAGAGGTCACCAGGATATGTCCAATACTTCTTTAGGTTATGCAAATGTGGGAGATAGTTCAATGGCAACCGGTGTTCCCGGTCCGGGAATTGTGAGCCTTGGAGATAATGGACAGGCAACTTTGTTTTTTAATTCGGGAATTACCGATGGACCGGGATTTGATTTCGCGGTATTCGAAAATTCATTCAGCGACGATTTTCTTGAGCTTGCTTTTGTAGAAGTAAGTAATGACGGTGTTAATTTTTTTCGTTTCCCTGCAACGAGCAATACGCAGGATACGTTTCAAACAAATTCCTTCGGGCCAACAGATGCTACACGAATAAATAATCTTGCCGGAAAATACAGGGGCGGGTATGGGACACCTTTTGATTTAAATGATCTTGCGGGTACTGCTGGTTTGGATATTAATGCCGTTTCTGCGGTAAGGATTGTTGACGTTGTCGGAAGCATAAATCCATTATACGCTACATACGACTCGCAAGGACATAAAGTAAATGATCCGTGGCCAACCGGCTTCGGTTCGTCTGGTTTCGACCTGGATGCTGTTGGAGTGATACATACTGTTCCATTAGGAATTAAAACCGAAAATGAAATTTCGTTTACTGTTTTCCCAAACCCGGCGCAAACACATATCACTGTTCAATTAAGCAATACAGCTTATTCAACTATCGGTATAAAGAATGTACTGGGGCAAACGGTTTATCATA
>DASWXS010000555.1:0-10515 GCA_036405375.1 Bacteroidia bacterium | reverse complement strand
AAACGCACCACACATGAAGGTTTGGCGGTTATATCAGATAATCCTTATGTAAACAACCTGGGACTTAATCCCAACTTTACTTTTCTTCGTTCCCTCATCACCAAACGAACCGAGAAATATACTGTTCCGGTAAACATAGATGAAGACATTCAATTCGCAAGAAATTACCTGGGCATAACCGGACCTTTTCAAAAAAACATGCAACGCGAGATTGTAGCAGAGGGAACTCCTAATAAACTGAATGTAGTTGTGGTTGTAATGGAAAGTATGTGCCTGTTCAAAATGGGTTATTACAATGGTAAAAATTTAACGCCACGTTTTAATTCCATAATTAAAGAATCAGTTTTTTTCGATAAGTTCTTTTCATCCGGCATTCATACTTTTAATGGTTTGTTTTCTACAAGTTCAGGCTATCCATCTATTTTGAGCGAGCATGGATTAATGCATTGCAGAAAGCAGGCTTTTAAATCGGTGCCCAAAATGCTGGGAACTGACTATGAAAGCTATTTCTTCACTACCCATGATCCGCATTTCGATAATATGTCCGGGTTCTATAAACTGAACGGAGTTGAAAATGTATACAGCCAGATGGATCTGCCATCCGACAAAGCGGTTAGCTCATTAGGTGTTCCTGATCACGTATTGTTCGATAAATTTATTGACGTGGTTAATGAGCGTAAAAGTGACAAACCATTTATTACCTATATTATGACGGCATCTGATCATGGTCCATGGGTTGTGCCTGATGATATTCCTTTTAAACCTACTGAAGCGGATGAAAGAGACCGAACTACTCAATACGCTGATTGGGCCCTGGGATATTTTATGGAAAAAGCTAAAAAGCAAAGCTGGTACAACAATACGGTTTTCCTTTTCCTTGGCGATCATGGCTTATCGATGGGACATACTTACGATATGCCTTTAAGTTATCATCATATTCCTTTTGTAATACATCATCCTGCGAGCCTGAAGCCTGATACTTTGCACCATTTGGGTTATCAGCCCGATGTGAATGCAACAATAATGGGCTTGCTAAACCGATCTTATGTAAATGAAAGTTTTGGTTTTGATATTATGAAACAATCACATCCTTTTGTTATGTTTACTGCAGATGATAAAATTGGTTGTGTGGATGAGAAGGGGAATTATTTTTATGAATTGCTTTCTACCAATACCAAACGCCTTAGAAAGTATGAGAAACTGGATCCAGTCGATTATTACAATCAAAACCGGTCACTAGCCGATAGCCTGGAGAGAGAGGCAAAATCTATACTGGAATCTGCACGTTTCTTTATACACGATAAATACTACGTGTATTAACGTATTGTCTGTTACTTGCTTTTCATGCAGTATTTTAGTACTTTAAGGGTGTTAAACAGGTTCGTTCAGAACCTATAATTAAGTTCTTATGGAGAATAAAAATTACCTCGATGTATTTCCAACACAAGAGCAGATTCCTGCGAATATGCTGATCGGAAAACAACTCGACCAGAAACAATATCTTGTAAACGGAGAATTAAAAGAATGGCGCGGTGCAGTGCAGGAAGTATTTTCGCCGGTGTGTATAAAAAATGGTAATGCCCTTGAAAAAGTACGTTTAGGCTCTTTTCCTGTTTTAGGAGAAAAGGAATCGTTTGAAGCCCTGGAAGCTGCCCAACAGGCATACAACCTGGGAAGAGGGGAGTGGCCAACTATGCCGGTAAAAAAACGTATTGAACACATGTTGCGTTTTACCAAAATGATGAAGGAGCAACGCAGTGAAGTAGTGAAGCTGCTAATGTGGGAGATTGGCAAATCATTTAAAGATTCGGAAAAAGAGTTTGATCGTACAGTTGAATATATTATTGATACTATTGATGCACTCAAAAATCTCGACCGCGATTCTTCACGCATCCAGATGAAAAACGAGATCTATGCACAGATCCGCAGAGGCCCGCTCGGCATAACGGTGTGTATGGGACCATACAATTACCCGCTGAATGAAACCTTCGCTTTGTTGATCCCTGCCCTGATCATGGGAAATGCGGTGATCTTTAAGCCGGCCAAGCACGGAGTTTTATTGATTCATCCATTATTAAATGCGTTTAAAGAGTGCTTCCCGAAAGGAGTTATTAATGTGATCTATGGAAGCGGAAGGGAAACAATTGGTAAGCTGATGGAAAGCGGGAAGATAGATGTATTCTCTTTCATCGGTTCGAGTAAAGTGGCAAACATCCTGAAAAAATCGCATCCAAGACCCAATCGGCTGCGCTCCGTAATGGGCCTGGAAGCAAAGAATCCCGCTATTGTTTTGCCGGATGCTGATCTGGACCTGGCAGTGAATGAATGTATACTGGGCAGTTTGTCGTTTAACGGACAACGTTGTACGGCATTGAAAATAATTTTTGTGCATGAAAAGGTTGCCGATGAATTCAATAAGCGCTATGTACAAAAGCTGGAATCCTTAAAAATGGGAATGCCCTGGATCGACGGAGTAATGATAACTCCATTGCCCGAACCGGATAAGCCGCAATACATGAAAGACCTGATTGACGATGCAGTTAAACATGGTGCAAAAGTGATCAATAAAAACGGGGGAGAAGTAAACGGACCTTTTGTTTACCCGGCCGTATTGTATCCTGCCAATTCGAATATGCGTGTGTATCACGAAGAACAGTTTGGCCCGGTAGTTCCGGTTTGTTCATTTAAAAATATTTCTGAACCAATTCAATATATGGTTGAATCGAACTACGGGCAACAGGTAAGCATTTTTGGAACGGATGCGGAACAATTGGCCGGATTGATAGATCCATTAGTGAATCAGGTGTGTAGGGTTAATATCAACAGCCAGTGCCAGCGTGGGCCGGATATGTATCCATTCAACGGAAGAAAAGATTCAGCTGAAGGAACATTAAGCGTAACCGATGCCTTGCGCGTATTCTCTATCCGTACAATGGTTGCAACAAAAGATATGGAACTGAATAAGAGAATACTTACCGAGATTATTGAAGACAGGAAATCTAATTTCCTGAGTACAGATTATATTTTGTAAAAGAAAAAGTTGATAAAAACAAGAAAAGGCCGTTTTAAAACGGCCTTTTCTTTTTATAATGAATTTGTATTTACGACCACTGGCAGATGATACCGCCCATTAAAGCCATACAAACGGTCCAGAATCCAACATTGATTGCAATGTATTTGAAACCTTTGCGCTCAAACAACGCATTTACACCAATTATAGGAAGTGCTAAGGAAATACCTGCAATGGTTCCGTGAAGAACACCATGTTTAAATGTTCTGAAATTACTTCCGTATTTAGCCATGAAATCGCTTAACCACATTCCCATTTCAGATTTCGGGTCCATGATACCAGGTTCGTTAGCCAGGATCGAAAAAACCGACCATTGGTGAATTACCATAAACTGGATAGCGAAAGCTAAAAAGAAACTGAAAAGAAAGGTAAGACCAAACACAAGTCCTATATTTGCACCTTTTGCTTTCTCATCTGTCATTTCGGTAGCTTTCATCCAGGCAGATCCGAATACTTTTTTGTTGTACCATATAAATCCTACGATCAAAGGTACTACAGCCGCAGCTAATAGAATTAAAAAATTGGGTTTCATCATAACTTTTTTTTATAAATGTAGAGCTTTTCCGGTGAATTAAAAAACAGGGATTGATTAAATAAAAAAGCCCCGTTCGGTATGAACAGGGCTTTTTCTATATGCTTTAAAGAATTAGTCTTTTTTTGATACCGCGATTTTCTCACGGATACGAGCTGATTTACCAGTTCTTTCGCGTAAGTAGAATAGTTTTGCTCTACGAACGATACCGTGTTTGTTAACCTCGATTTTCTCGATGAATGGAGAGTTAACAGGGAAAATTCTTTCTACACCAACAGAGTTCGAAATTTTACGAACAGTGAATGATGCTGTTGCCGGGTGGTTTTGACGCATAATAACAATACCCTGGTACTGCTGTACACGCTCTTTGTCACCCTCTTTAATTTTGTAATGTACTGTAACAGTGTCTCCAGCTCTGAAATCAGGGTGTTTTGCAGTTGGGTTTAACTGTTGATTTACGTAGTCTAATAATAAACTCATGACTCTTTGTTTTTATCGTTTACTGTCAGGCTTTCGTTGCACCGTGCAACCAGAGGCTTGAAAGGGGATGCAAATATAGTGATTTAATCTCAATTTGCAAGAATTATGTTTTTAGTTAATCTGTTGATATTTAATGAATTAACTAAAAATAAAAATGCCCCTGGTTACCAGGGGCATTTTAGAGTGGTTTACTACCAATTATATTACACGATTAGTGATTAGTTCTTGGTCTTTCTTCTCTTGGTCTTGCTTCGTTAACGATCAACTTTCTTTCTTTGAAGTCAGTTTGGTGTAACGATTCAATAGCTTTTGTAGCAGAAGCTCCATCAGCCATCTCAACAAAGGCAAAGCCTTTTGATCTGCCTGTGAATTTGTCAGTCATAATTTTAACTGAAGATACTTCTCCATAAGAGCCAAACAAAGAGCTTAACTCATTTTCACTCGCTTTATAGCTGAGGTTTCCTACGTAAATTGTCATTGTGAAAAAATTTTATTTCGACAAAGGTTATAATATTTTGGAATAAAACAAATTTTTTTTCAAAAATCTTTAAACTTTTCAGAAAATCATAACCTGTAGAAATAAAGGGGCATGCCGGTTATTAAGTTTTAATACTTAAAATGCCCCATATTTGTATGTCTCCGATGTATGTTTGAGCCGTGATGGCCGTGAGAGCGTAATCTGTCGTTCCTGGTTTCCTTAAACTCTTTATTTTCTTTGTTTTTGTGTTTTACCATTGCAATGAACATAAAAAGTGCCAGTGCAATTACAGCGCCTACGCCTGCGATCATTTCAATACTAAATGCAGGAAGCATCAATAATGAAGAATTTTGAGAAAAACCAGGAGTAACTGCTGCCAGGATAAAAAAGCAAACCAGAATACTTTTTCTGCTGAATGCTGAATTAAAATTTTTTGTTTCCATAGTCGTATGATATTTAGAGTTAAAAAATTAAATCTCTGTCTAACTACTTCTACGGCCTTACTTTTTGAAGGTTGGCACCACTTGGTAAGTGGTAACATTTTTTAAGTAAGTGGGCAAATCCGCTTAATTAAGCGGTTAAAATCTTACCATGTAACCAACTTTCAGGTTCAACATTTTAAATGGAGATGTATATACTTCTGCAACTTTGTGCTCATGTATATCGTTAGTGGTAACATTTACAAACTTAACCGTTAAATCACGGGTATCAGCATTTGTGCTCGTTGATGCTGAACCGGCAATTGCGTGATTATGCTCCTGCATATGTTTAATGTTTACATAATTAAAATTACCTCCCCCGGTATACTTAACTCCAATTTCAATATGTTGATTAAAACCGTATTTGTTTTGTTTTTTTTGTAGCTGATTAATATTGATCCGGACTCCCGCTCCGCCCGCATATATACCATTACCATATATAAGCGTATTTTTGTTCACCAGCGCTTTACAGCCATCCGGTTCGCTCGGATCTTCAATAAATATCTTGGAGTTCATTATGGCATATCCGGCTTGTGCGGTAAGATAACCGGAGAAAAGATTTTCTGATCTTCCAATGTCATAATTAAAACCAAACAATAGTTTATGAAGATTGCTCGAATAGTTTACCCAGGTTTCTGTTTCGGTACCATCTGTAAACCGATACGTTTCTTTACGCGATTTGTATGCATACATACCAGTACTTAAATCTGCGGAAAACCACAGTGGTGTTTTCTCCAGCACCTTGTAACCGATATAAAGCCCGGCTCCATGGTTCATATTCATTTTTGGCATATCAGCCGCAAAAGGTATGTCTGCATTGTAATTGATTCCCAAATCAAGTTTTTGGGCATTCATTAAAGAGCAGATCAATGTTGAAAGGAGTAGTAAGGTTTTCTTCATAGCATAATTTTACTTATACTAAATTTACCACAATTAATCCGCAAGATGAATTCTGAATAGTTAAAAAGTGTAAATCGAAATGTTAAACTTCGGTTGAGGAAATTGTTACACAGTGTTTAGGAAACATCTGTAAGGATGCGCCATTCCTTGGGCAGGTAATTATTGGTTCTGTTCCCAATATTTTTTATCCATCCCAAAGCCTTGTCTTTATAACGAACTATACAAAACCCCCGGGGTGTTTCCGGACGAGCTTTAATATCCGATTTTTTTAGAAATACAAGCGCATTTTCTTCATCTACATCCAATTCTGAAACAGATGCATTCAAATGTACGCTCAAGGCAAGCTCGTGATTAGGTATAAAATCCTTTCCCTTCAATTCACCTATAAGTGTTCCTTTTTTGCGGATATTCAAATGTTCGAGCAGCAGGTTTAATTCAGATGCTATGGTTTCATTTACAAGAAAGAAATTTTCTTTTTGCTTAATAACCATATTTAAAACACTTTCACTTAAAAAAGGTGCGATAAGATTCAATTCTTCTTTTGCAGGCTTAGTAACCAGTTTTTTCTTTGTATAATGACTTACTTCTGGTTCCTCATGCGATTTTTGAAATGCCGCTATAAAAAAACCTTCTCCTTTAACCAGGTGCGGAAAAAAACGATAGCCATAAGAACCCTTTTCACTTATTGTTTCTACAATCCCGGAATCGGGACGCTCCAGTTTAATTGCGGTAAAATTTCCTGTGCTTAAAATAAAGTCACCGATCTGTTCATTTTCTGAAGAAGAGTAGGAGCAGGTAGAATAGATCAGAACACCTCCCGGTTTCAGGCAGGGAATAATGTCTTCCAATATCCGCTGTTGGCGCTGGCTGCAATGCAAAACATTTTCTTCGCTCCAGTGTTCAATAGCGTCTTCCTGTTTGCGGAACAATCCTGAGCCAGAACAAGGTGCATCCACAACAATTACATCAAAATAGGTTTCCAGCGGAGTAAAATCCTTGGGGTCGTTGTTGGTTACCAAACAATTATTTCTTCCCCATTTGCTCATGTTTTCTGCAAGTGGCCCAATCCTCGTTTTTATTACTTCATTGGAGATAAGAATACTGTTATCTGTTAGTAATGAGTTGATAAGCGTCGATTTTCCTCCCGGAGCTGCACACAGATCGAGTACGATAAGATCTTTGGAAAGGTCCACGCTCTGTTTTAATGCGGTTTCCAGGAACATGGAAGAGGCTTCCTGTACATAATAACACCCGGCATGAAATAACGGATCTTTAATAAAAGGAATACGCTGAGGCAGGTAAAAACTTTTTTCGCACCAGGCAACCGGCTCCATACTATTAAAATCAGTTATTGGCTTAAATGGATTGATACGTATGGATACGGGTTGATCTATATTATGAGCCTGGATAAGCTCATCACCATTGATTGAACAAACCTGTTGAATATCTTTAAGAAGTGTTTCCGGAAAATTGAAGCTGCCTGGGGAATTCATGGATAAAGTACTAGTCAACCAATACCTGCAACCAAACATCAGGTACCCCTGCTGCTTTGGCATCTTTTACATACATCATTGCTTCTTCTTTACTATTAGAGAAGTTTACATACACATAGTGGAATTTAATAGTTTTATCCACTATGAAATCTGCATCAGGGAAACCAAAGCTGGTGTAGCGTTTAACTTCCTGCGCTGCATAATCTTTATAAAAAACAGATTCCACAACCACGTAATAGCCTTTTTGGGCAGCGGTTCCTGTGCTGTATGCAAAATCAGTTGCTTTATTCGTGAGGATAAAAATTCCGTTTTCCTTAACCGCATTTTTACCCTGGAATTTTGTTTCGTCCTTTACATTTCCTTTGCCGTTATTTGTATTACTATTATTGGTATTCCCCGAATTGTTATCTGCTACTTTTACTCCGTTCTTTTTCAGCTCGTCGATCTCTTTCTGCATCTGCATCATTTTCCTGTCCTGCGGAGTAAGCGTATCATCACCGTGTTTAGGTTTTAATTTTCCAAGTTTAACGGCCAGCATGATTTCATGCGAGATTCCTGCGTATTTTGCAATGTCGCCGATCATGTAATCATAACTGTAACCAATCGAAAATCTCCTGTTGAGTGTAACACCCGCATTGATCCCGACAGCGTAATCACTTCTGTAGCTTCCGCCCACCCAAAACATATCTTTCCAGTTGAAGTTAAGGCCTCCATCGTATTGAAGAGGTGCATTGGCCACGAAACGCACCAATCCATACGGAACCACAAATATTTCCTTCTCTTTATTTATTGGGATTTCATATTGCAGTGAACCCAGGAAATGCCGCGATTGCTGGTAAAATGCGCGTGTAGATTGATTATCGTTGTAGTTTAGTTTACTACCGAACAATTGCGGAACAGAAAAGCCAATACTTAAGCCTTTTGCATGGAAAGAAAATCCTCCGTTCCCGTCGAGTGCTGTTTTACGTTGATTGGATGTAAACAGGAAAGGATCGGCATAATTGGCAACGGAGAGCTTGGAATAATTCACCGTTTGATCAGAAACCCCAACACTTAAGCCGAGTTTCAAATATACATCTTCAGCAAAGTTTGCCCTGTATGAATAAGTTCCAAACGCATTGGTATTATTGATCAACCCTTTACGTTGGTTAGACACCAAAAATCCCGCGTATGCTTTGTTTTTTTTCAGAACCCCGTCAACTGCCGCGATATTGAAAACCGGTGAACCCTGGAAATCATTGAACATACTGCGGTTGATGGCGAATACTTCCGTAACATCCTTATCGCCTGCCAATGCAGGGTTATAGGCAAAAGGTTTATAGAAATAACTGGAGAACATAGGCAATTGCTGTGCTGAAACACTTAGTCCAGCCAGGCACGCACACGCTATTGCTATTTTCCTTATCATTTTCCTCCCAGTATGGTTATATAACCTTTAAATTCTTTATCCTTATCAATATCTTTAAGTGTAAGTACATAAAAATAAGTTCCGTCGGGCACACGGGCATTGTTATATGTTCCTTTCCAATCGTTGGCATAAGGCGACGCACTGTAAATAAGCTGGCCATATTCATTAAAGATCTTCAGTGAATTGGTTTTATAGGCTTCAATACTTTCTACATAAAACGCGTCATTGATTCCATCACCATTTGGAGTAAGCGCATTGGAAATAATTCCGCTAAACGGCTGCACTGCCATATCAATGTATAGTGTATCCGTATCCATACAGCTTGAACCATCTGATACAGTTAACACATATGCACCGGGCAAATATGCGGTTATAGAAGTATTAAATGTGTTGGGAGACGAAATATCACTTGGGTTCCCGGTAGAAGGAGCAGTCCATACCGGGGTTCCGCTACCCGTAGCAAATACGTTTATAGTTGCTCCCTGGTCAATAGTAGTATCGTTGGTTAAAATAGTAACTGTAGGGCTTGGGTTAATAACAACCGTAACCGAATTGGACACGGCCGGGGCACAAAAATGATTGTTCACCACGCATTGAAAATTCAAAGTTCCGGGAGGAAGGTTTCCGTATGAAGCAAAAGGACCGGCAAACATAGGAAGGGCAGTCCAGCTCGTTCCCCCGTTATTGGAAACTTCCCAGTGATAAGCAGTTGCAGTTTGTCCTGTAAGACTTACCACGCCGGGAGTAGAATACGCACAAACAGTATCTTTATTTGCATCAGCTATACCTGCAACACTATTTTCTGCTACTCTAACGGAATCCATACTGGAAAACACTTCCGGGCAGGTTCCATTTTTCACACGTACTTTATATACAGTACTTCCGTAGTTACTAATGTTATAAGTACAGGAAGAAACTCCGGCACCACAAGGTCCGGGCATCCATCCGATTATGTTACCGGTATAGCCTGTTAAGGTAAGTGTACCTGTAGCAGGAAGCGGCCCGCAATGATCTGTTCCCCCACTTAATGTACCTCCCACAGAAGCAGCATCCACATTTACAAAAACGTTGTTGCTGGTATCAGGCGGACAGATACCGCTTTTTACAATAAGATGATAATAAGTAGGAACAGCAAGATTTGTAGTTGAATATGTGCTATTGGCACCAATTGAATCCCAGGGGCCGCTTAAAGAACTTGCAGATTCCCAGCCGATAATGTTACCGGTAACAGTTCCGGTTGTGGAAACCGAAAAGGTATTGGAAGTAATACATACAGCAGGAGCGCTGCCTATAGCAGCAGCAGCATTGGAGTAAGGAACAATAGATACAGTATCCCGAGAGGTATCGGCAGGACAAACCCCATTTTTTACTACATATGCGTAATAAGTTGTTCCGGAAACATTATATGGATAAGAATTGGTAGTGTTCCCTGTACTATTATATGATCCACCTGTTGACCAATACCAACCCAAAGGACTTCCTACACCATTGGTTACCCTTAATGTATCGTTGGCAACACCGCACTGCTCACCACCACCCGTAATGGTTCCGGCGTTGCTGGTATCGTCAACAGTTACACAATAAATGGTGGATGTATCAGCACCATTATTGTGAATAACCCTATAGCATAAATTATTTTGAATACTGAAATATGAGCGTACCGGGTTTGTACTCG
>DASWXS010000554.1:0-4163 GCA_036405375.1 Bacteroidia bacterium | reverse complement strand
CCATCTTCCAGGTAAATACTTCCATAGCCCAAAGCACTTTTACTTACCTGTACAGCGCCGGGAGCAGGTATTTTCAACAGGTTCGTGGAGCTTTGTTTAATCTCTACATCACTGATCTTAATCCGGGGAAGCGTTAATACTTCAACATCATATTTGCCAACGATATATTTTTCAGGCTTACCAACGTCCTGTACATTTAAAGTTCCTTTACCTCCTTTTTGTTTCACAAGGAAGTTAAGACCCTTGTTCATATTATTACCATTTACCTGGATATTCAAATATCCTTGTGGCGCATCGAGCTGGATAATGTTGTGAATCCCTTTTTCGATGCTAATGTTCTCTTTAACCACATTAGGAATAGTATGCACCACCAGCTTGTAAGTTACATCCGGATCAAGGATCAAAGTATCAGGATTCCCTCTATGATTCATGGTGTGAACATAATCGTATTTTATCTTCCCGGTTTTCTGATCGTAGAAAGTCATGGTAACATCTGTTTCCAGGGGTTTCTTGGTAATGTTATTAAGGTTTACCTGCACAGTGGTTTGGCTGAGCGCTTCTACCATCACCAGCTTCATTACATTTTTAAAATTAGCCTCATTACTTACATCATAAAATTTACCCATACATCCGAATATGTCGGCAAATTTCACATCCAAACCTACCCCGATAACAAAGGGACGAAGGAAGATATTTTTGCTTTGCAAGGCTTTTGAAACAGCGCATGGATCTCCCCCACACTCTTCTATACCATCTGTAATGAGGATAACAACATTTCTCACATTGGGTTTCTCAGGGAAATCAGCTGCACACTGTTCCAATGAGTATGCAATTGGAGTTGTGCCTGTTGGGGCTAATTTATTAATACGGTCTTTTACCAGTTTTGCATGAGTAGCAACCGGGCCAAAAGGAACTTCAAGTTTAGAATCCTGGCAATCTCTTGTAGGACGAAACGGGGTTTGATGTCCGTAACAACGCAAAGCTATTTCCAGGTTTTTCGTCCCTTTTAAGCTGTCCAGGAATTCGCTCATCAGTTTTTGAGCGATCTCAATTTTCATCCCGGTATTCCAGTTACCATACATACTGTATGAATCATCAAAAATAAAAAGGATTCGGGTTGTAGCGTTTGGATCAAACTTTTTTCCACCTGTAAAATCCTTTTCAGGAACTTTTGTTACCTGGGAGAAAGCTGTAAAAGAAAAAAAACAAAACAGCAACGCCACCAATGGTGCAAATGCACAACAATTGAGGGTACTTTTTTGATTTTTACTCATGTTATAAATTCAATTTTAAACACATAGGACACATAGGTTTTAAAACTATAATGAATCAGATGTGAGCGCTATGCGTAACACATAGTGGACTATGTGCAAAACAACGTTTCTATTTCTCCTGTTGCTAATTCATTATATTCTATGTGACCTATGTGTTTTAATTTAATATCGTTTTTAGATAACGCTCTCAACTGAACAATGTTCGTTCCTTAATAGTTAAATGCCCGGGAAATTAACTTTTATTAATAGTCAGCCTCTGTTTCCAGTAATTGAGCCAGTGCCTGCGCCAATTGTTCATCGTTTGGAGCTACGCCGTGCCATTTGTGCGATCCCATCATAAAGTCAACACCTGAACCCATTTCAGTATGCATAATCACGCAGATCGGCTGTCCTTTTCCGATAAATGACTTGGCTTCGTTTAATCCTTTTAGCACCGAATCCATGTCGTTTCCTTTGTTGATTTCCAGCACTTTCCACCCAAATGCTTCAAATTTAGCTTTAAGGTTTCCCAGGGGCAATACTTTATCCACATCACCATCGATCTGACGACCATTATAATCGATTGTAGCAATGTAATTATCCACTTTATTTCCGGCAGCAAACATAGCTGCTTCCCAGATCTGTCCTTCCTGGAGCTCTCCGTCGCCATGAAGCGAATAAACAATCGAATTATCTTTGTTCATTTTCTTTGCAAGCGCACTTCCTACGGCTACACTCATGCCTTGTCCAAGAGATCCGCTGGCAATACGTACACCCGGCAGATGCTCATGTGTGGTTGGATGTCCCTGCAACCGTGAATCCAGTTTTCTGAAGGTTTTTAGTTCAGCTACATCAAAATACCCCGAACGGGCTAAAACACTGTAAAATACAGGGGAAATATGGCCATTACTCAGGTAAAAAACATCCTGCCCTTTTCCATCCATATCCCAAGGTTTTGGCTGGTGTTTCATAATTTCGAAATACAATGCTACCAGGTACTCGGTGCAACCCAAAGATCCGCCCGGGTGACCTGAATTTACTGCATGCACCATTCTAACAATATCGCGTCTAACCTGCGAACATATCTTTTGTAATTGCGCTGTATCAGCCATAAATAGTGTAATTTGTGCAAAAGTACTATTATTCGGGGCTTGGCTTTTTCCTTGTTAATAAAGAACTTATTATGTTAAAAACTATGTTAATCAAAGTATTTATGCGGGTTTAAGGACGCTCTGAGTTTATTATATTTGCAGGTTTTTAAATCAGTCGTAAGGCAGCATTTTCCGGCCATGAATTTTTACTGTTTTCAGGCCTTGGCTTCCGACTCAAAATATAAATTTAGATATGGCTTTAAAATGTGGAATTGTGGGGTTACCGAATGTTGGGAAATCGACCCTTTTTAATTGTTTGAGTAATGCAAAGGCGCAGGCTGCAAACTTTCCTTTTTGTACAATTGACCCGAATGTGGGAACCATTACCGTTCCGGATGAGCGTTTGAATAAACTGGCAGACCTTGTAAAGCCGCAGAATATTCTTCCTACAACCGTTGAGATAGTTGATATTGCAGGTTTGGTGAAAGGTGCCAGCAAAGGTGAAGGTTTAGGGAACAAATTCTTAGGGAATATCCGTGAGTGTAATGCTATTCTTCACGTATTACGTTGTTTCGATGATCCGAATGTAGTTCACGTGGATGGATCAGTGAACCCGGTTCGTGATAAAGAGATCATTGATACCGAACTTCAGTTAAAAGATTTAGAAAGCGTTGAAACAAAAATCAAAAAATTTGAGAAGGTTGCGAAAGCAGGCTCTGACAAAGATGCTGTTAAAACATACAATGCTCTTTTAAAAGTTAAACAAACGCTGGAGAGTGGGCAATCAGCGAGAGCTGCAGGACTGGAAGACAATGAATTGCCTTATGTAGAAGACTTACATTTACTTACCATTAAACCGGTAATGTATGTGTGTAATGTAGAGGAGGCTTCTGCAAAAACAGGTAATGCTTACGTTGAAAAAGTAAGGGAAGCGGTGAAGAATGAAAATGCGGAGATCCTGGTAATTACTGCGCAAATGGAAAGTGAGATTGCTGCGTTGGAAACTTACGAAGAGAAGCAAATGTTCCTTGGTGAAATGGGATTGGATGAGCCGGGCGTGAACAAGCTGATCAAATCTGCTTACAAACTATTGGATCTTCAAACCTACTTTACAGCAGGAGTAAAAGAAGTTCGTGCATGGACCATTAACAAAGGGTTCAAAGCACCGCAGGCTGCAGGTGTTATCCACTCTGATTTTGAGAAAGGATTCATCAAAGCAGAGGTAATGGCTTACAATGATTTTATTACCCTTGGGTCGGAAGCTGCTTGCAGAGATGCAGGGAAATTAAGAATTGAAGGAAAAGAGTACGTGGTGGCGGATGGAGATGTGATGCATTTTAGGTTTAATGTTTAGAGAAAATTCAAAAATTTAAAAGTCAAAATTCAAAAAGAACGTTACTTAAAATCTTTTGAATTTTGACTTAGAATCTTAATTAAGATATGGCAAAAGGAAATTCAAATTACAACGAAGACAGTATTAAATCCCTCGACTGGAAAGAGCATATCCGTATGCGCCCCGGAATGTATATCGGGAAGCTGGGTGATGGTTCTGCATTCGACGACGGGATCTATGTATTGATGAAAGAGGTTATGGACAACTCTATCGACGAGTTCATGATGGGTGAAGGGAAAAGAATTGATATCATTGTAAAAGAAGGTGTGGTTTCTATCCGCGATTTTGGCCGTGGCATTCCTTTAGGGAAAGTAGTAGACGTTGTATCTAAGATCAACACCGGTGGTAAATACGATAGCGATGCTTTTAAAAAATCTATTGGTTTGAACGGTGTTGGTACAAAAGCAGTAAATGCGTTATCTATTA
>DASWXS010000553.1:0-4821 GCA_036405375.1 Bacteroidia bacterium | reverse complement strand
AAACTGGTTGAATGAATATTCGAACGCGAGCAATTGTAAAAGATGATGATACAATTCAAAGCTCCGTGCTGTTTCTTTTGATTTATGGAGCATTTTTTCGCACTGATCGTACAAGCCTTTGTTATAAAGTATCCTGATGCTTTCTATTTCGTTATTCAGCTGCGATTCTACATTTTTTTGTGATTGGTAACTAACCAGTGAAGCCAGGATTGCATCGTACAGATACCGTTTGGTAACAGAAAAATTTTTTGACGCACTTTCATTTTTTATGGCTTTGAGCAATTTGTTTTCGTCATAATTTTCCTGCCCGTTTATAAGGTCAAACAGCTTCACATAAATATTATCGCTTGCGGGGCTGTTTTTTTTGAAATATCCTTTTTCCGACGCAGACAGTGAGTGGATCAACTCGAATATGGGTTCTTTTTTTAACAAGGCTTCTGGTCCAAAAACTTAGTCAAATGTAAAGTAAATTATTTAATATCAACATATTAATTGTTTTTTTTAATGGAGCTAAACAGTAGTAGTTTGCCTTTTTTATTCCGGCTTTTTATTATTTTACCCTATATTTGAGCGACAAAAACCAACTAATTAGCATGAAAAAATCTTTATTCGTCGTATTACTTACTCTTGTAACAAGCGTTTTCTTCGGGCAATCTACACCCGCTTCACTTCAGTGGGAACGTTCGCAAAATGGTGTTGCAGGCAGAACGAACTACTTTGTAAAAGCAAAAAACGACATATCCGGAAATGTTTACGCATTGAGTTACTCCGATGGAGATATGCTTGTGGTAAAGTTTAATACTTCAGCCCAGATCGCGCAAACATTTATCTATAACAATCAGGAGAACTCGGAAGATTATCCACTTGATTTTGAAATTGACGCGAATGGGTATGTTTACATGACCGGTTATTCATATATGAATTCGGGGTATTACATGACCATGGTAAAATTTGATCCTAATGGAAATCTGGTTTGGGAGCAAAATTACAGGCAGGGCTATTGGGTATATCCAACAGAAATTTCTTCTAATGCTATGTGTATTGATAATAGTGGAAACACATATATGACCGGGGCCATAAATGATAGTTTGATCGCGGTAAAATTAAATCCTTCAGGTGGAATTTCATGGATCACTAAGGTAAATATTGGCTCACAGTATTTAGGTAGTGGGAAGGATATTGCTGTTGATGCTTTCGGATCGGTTTATGTGTGTGGAAAGTATGAGAACGCTGGTGGCAATTTTGATGTGGTTACATTTAAACTAAATTCATCAGGAGTTGTTCAATGGACAAAACAACTTGCTGGTCTTGCCGGTGCAGATGATGAAGGCGTGAACATTGGTGTTGATAATAGCTCTAATGTTTTTGTTTCATCGATTGTTGCGGATAGCAGTGCTACTAATTACACAACTTATCTTACCAAGTACAATGCTTCCGGAGCTCAGCAATGGCAGAAAAAAATTCACCAAAGTACCCAGGTAAATTCCGCTCCGGTTGAATTATTTGTAGATAACGTAGGAAATAATTACATCGGTTTACATGTAAATGAAACTTCGGCACTCGGATACGCTAAAATCTATAAATACAATTCTTCAGGTTCGCAGTTATATACCTATGTCATTGATACTCCTACTGAAGATGATAACATCCTTTCAGATATCTATGTAGACGGCAACGCAAATCTCTATGCCGCAGGTTATTTTGAAGCATTCAGCGGAAAAGCATTCTATGAAAAGATTAATAGTACAGGAAATTATTTACTCGGAACCACTTATGATCATGGTGGCATGAACAATATCTCTTCAAAAGTTGGAATTGTTGCAGAGCAAAGCGGATTCTTTAATCTGGTTACCTGTACAGGAAAAATGTTCAACATGAGATTCAACAATTCAGGAACATTTCTATTCGAAGGGATTTATTCCGGAAACGCTAATACAAATGATAAGGCTGTAAAAGTAATTGCTCAAGGCAATAATTCGGTATACGCACTGGGTTCAGTAACAAATGATATTACACAAATGGATGTTGTTTTGAGTAAGTACGACAGCGAAGGAAACATACTTTGGCAAAACATTATCGACAATAACCTTGAGTATGAAGATCCAAGTGACATGGCTAAAGATTCTATTTACAACATTTATCTCTTAAAGGGAACATCGGTGACAAGTGACCTTGTCAAGTATGATTCTATCGGATCCCCTATCTGGGATTATACTTCAAACATTCAGTATAAAAAAGTGATCGTTGCTAATGGTGCATATTCGTACCTGGCCGGAGACTATAATGGTTTTCAGAATACATATACAGGATTTCATGTCGCGAAAGTTAGTCCTGCCGGTACACAGGTTTACGCGAACTCTTTAACAGCAGCAGCAGGTTATAGTATTTATGTAAACTCTATGAATGTTGATGGGAACGGGAGAATTGTTGTGGCAGGAACCCGCAGGTATAATGTCAGCCTCCCTGATCAGAAAGTAGCATTGGTGTTGGAGCGTTTTTCTCCTTCAGGTAACCTTTCGTGGCATCGTGAACTTACTTTGCCCGACTCAACAACGAATACCGCGGTCAACAATTGTTATGTGTCTAAAGTATTAGTTGATGTAAGTAATGATATTTATGTATTAGGCACTGCAACAACGGAAGCTAATTTTGGACATAGTATGTCAGTGCTTGCAAAATATAATTCTAACGGAACATTGATCTGGGATACAATATATGATGGAAATGGAGCATGGCATGAGAATACCGGTGATATGAAATTCTTATCGAATGGCCAGATCATTATATACTCGGTTAGCCCGGGCGAACATATTATTCGTAAGATCAATCCGAATAATGGTAATATTGTTTGGGAAACACGCCAGGGTTTGGGATATTCTAATGACGCTGCAAGCATTAATATTGACCAGAATGATGACATCTATTTTGCGGGTGCAGCAATACATGGAAATTCAGTAAGGGATATCGTCATTGGTAAAGTTACTTCAACAGGAACCTTTAAATGGGCTCAATATAAAGCAGGAAGCCAGGTAGGAAACGATTTCGCAACACATATTGACGTTACCACTACCGGGCGAATTTATGTTTCAGCGTTAATGAATAATACCAGTGGAACGAGCTACGATTTTTCTGTTTTAAAATTCTGTGATATTGCGCAGCCAACATTAACAACAGCAGATCAAACACAAAATATTTGCCCGGGTTCAACAGTTACCATGGTTGCGCCGGCGAGTTCGACTTATTTGTGGAGCGATGGAACAACTACAAATGATTCTTTAATTGTTTCTGCTAACGGAAATTATTTTTGTACCGCATATAAATCAGACGGATGCTATAAAAACTCTGATACTGTTAACGTTCATATAAAAGATGTACCTTCCACACCACAGATATGTGCGGTAACTGTAGATTCGTTAAGTACACATAATATTATTTTCTGGGACAAAAGCAATGTTACCGGTGCAACAGCATTTAATATTTATCGTGAAGATCAAACCAGTGTTTATAGTTATATAGGAACTGTGCTCTACGATAGTTTATCCGAATTCCATGATTACGGCGCAAATCCGAATGTAACGACAAAACGTTACAAGATCACAGCAATTGATACCTGTGGACAGGAAAGCCCGATGAGCAATTATCATAACACTATTTATATTGTATCTAACGGATCAGGGCAATTTTCATGGAATCCTATTTATACAATAGAAAATAATCCTAACCCGGTAGACAATTATTTGCTGATGCGCGATGATAACAGTACCGGTAACTGGCAACAGATTGCCTCAACTGCCGGAACGCAATTTATTATTAATGATGCAAATTATGGCTTATATCCAAATGGAAGATGGAGAGTAGAGACCGCCTGGAATATAGGGTGTTTAGCAACGCGCGGAGCAATTAATACTTCCCGTTCTAATATCAGGAACCCAACTTCAACTATCGGGTTGAATGATGTGACCAATGCCTTTGATTTTGGATTCATGCCAAATCCTGCAACAGGTGAAATTACGATCAGAACAGGGACAAGAACAAACGTGGTGATTGAAATCTACAACACACTTGGTCAAAAAGTATTGGAAACAAAAACAGTTGACCAGGAAACCATTGTAAGTATTAGCTCATTGCAAGCCGGAACCTATTTTATTAAAGTAAAAAATGAAAAAGGTAGTTCAACCAAAAAATTAATAGTAAATTAGGATCAATAAAAAACCAAATTAACATGAAAGGATTAGCAATCACCGGATTTATTTTATCCATCTTACTTTTTCTTGGAGCACTGTATTTACAATTTGTAGTTGCACCAGGCGTAGCTTCTTTGGAAGCATCAATTGATTATAACGACTCAAGCGGCCTTTCGAGTATGCTTTGGAGCCAGGCGCGCTCTTTTCAGAGTTCGTTAGGTATAATCATGCTTTTTGGAGGGATTATCACTCTTATCCTTTCCATTATCCCGGCATTAAAAGTTAAAAACAAACTTGCCTGGACTGGAGTTGTTCTTTCATTAGCGATAGTTCTTATCGGACTGATGAACGGAACACACATGTTCTCATAAGAAACAGTTACTTTCCCGAAATTGAAGCCGTTTGCCCCTAGGTGAACGGCTTTTGTTTTTGTTATATTCCTGGTCGGAATAAACCACTCTTTAGACCGAATTAACTTAAAGTTAACCTAATTTGTGGCCACAAAATCAATCTAAATCACTTACATTTGCTCCTGAACACTACAAGTAAGTAACTTACATTGCCAATGATGAAAGAAAATACATACCAGAATCTGATCGAACAAACCTTTAATTTTCCCCAGGAACCTTTTGAGGTC
>DASWXS010000552.1:0-8017 GCA_036405375.1 Bacteroidia bacterium | reverse complement strand
CCTGTATCAGCAAATGGACCAGATGGTAATAGATGATGCGCCGGTAATTCCTTTGTATTACGACCAGGTGGTACGTTTGGTGAAACCGAATATTTCTAACCTTACTGCAAACCCAATCAACCTGCTTAATTTAAAAGCGGTGAAGAAAGTAAACGAATAGAACAGCAAATGTTAATCGGAATTATTTAAACTTGTCGAAAGGAGATGTATAAGTTCCTTTTTTTCTCCGGGAAGACCTGATCAGTTTTACTCCTCCAATAAGAAGCATTATTACAACAAGCCAAAGTAATACTGCCCCGATAATACTTCCTAAATAGAAACCTACAGAGCTGCTGGTTGTTGGATTCATCAGGCTCCGGATAGGTTCAATAATGGTGAGTGTGGCCTGAACAGAAATTCCGCACGCGATAATGATCAGGATAATTCCCCAGGTAATTTTTTTCATGGAATAAGTTGATGTGAATACTTTGAACTAATCACTCAAAACTTAATACCCACCACTACTTATACATTACATCTTTCACCGCTTTTACCACTTTAGGTACGTTTGGCAAAGAGGCATCGATAAGCGTAGGAGCATATGGAAGCGGAACGTCGGCAGTAGTCACACGTCTTACAGGAGCATCTAAATAATCGAATGCTTCTTTCTGCACCATGTAAGCGATCTCAGAAGAGATACTTGCCAGTGGCCATGCTTCTTCTACAACAACCAACCGGTTTGTTTTCTTAACGGATTCAATTATGGTTTTATAATCGATAGGACGAACAGTACGAAGGTCAATCACTTCAACACTAACGCCTTCTTTTTCTAATTCTTCTGCAGCTTTTAACGCTACTTTGGTGATCTTACCAAATGTTGCAATGGTAACATCAGTGCCTGCGCGTTTCACATCAGCAACACCAATTGGAATGATATATTCTCCTTCAGGAATTTCTCCTTTATCACCGTACATCTGTTCGCTCTCCATAAATACAACAGGATCGTTATCACGTATAGCGGATTTCAATAAACCTTTTGCATCATATGGATTAGATGGAACAATAACTTTTAAGCCCGGTGTGTTTGCATACCAGTTCTCGAAAGCCTGTGAGTGCTGAGAGCTTAACATACCTGCGCTTGCTGTTGGCCCGCGAAAAACAATCGGGCAGGAATATTGTCCGCCACTCATACTCAGCATTTTTGCTGCAGAGTTAATCACCTGGTCAATAGCAACCAATGAAAAGTTGAAGGTCATGAACTCGATGATCGGGCGTAAGCCATTAGCTGAAGCTCCTACACCGATCCCTGCAAAACCAAGCTCAGCAATAGGTGTATCTATCACACGTTTAGCACCAAATTCAGCAAGCATTCCTTTACTTACTTTGTAAGCACCATTATACTCAGCCACTTCTTCTCCCATTAAAAATACGCTTGGATCTCTGCGCATTTCTTCACTCATTGCTTCTCTTAGGGCTTCCCTGAATTCTACTGTCTTCATAGTGTTATTAAATGATAGTAAGGAAGCAAAAATAAGGTTTTTTATCGGGACTTCAAACAGGGTTTTTAAACGAATTTGCCGGGGCTTTAGGACAAAAATTTAAACCCTGACCCCAATAACACACACGTCGTCAACCTGTTCCAGGTTTCCTTTCCACTTTTCAAAAGCATCTTCCAGTTGTTGTGCCTGTTGTTGTAAAGGTGTATTGCGTGCAGAAAGAATAACCTCTTCCATTTGCTTGTACTTGAACTTTTTACCCTTCGGCCCGCCAAACTGGTCTGCATATCCATCACTGAAAGTATAAATAATGTCACCTTTTTCTAATCGAACCGTTTGCTGGTTAAAATGCTCGAATCCTTCCGAACCAATTCCAACAGGTTGTTTATCGGCTTTGTATTCTATGATTGTACCATTACGCATTAGCCAGAGTGGATTGTTAGCTGCTGCAAACACCAGTTCTTTTTTCTCTTTTTCGATCCTGCATAAAACCAAGTCGATTCCATCCTTACTTCCTCCAACTTCACCTTTTTGTTTTAAAGCCTTAATGATCTTTATTTTCAACAGATCGAGAATATCACATGGATCTTCAGTGTTTTTATCGTTGATGATCTCATTTAAAAAAGATGTTCCAAGCATGCTCATGAAAGCTCCTGGAACACCGTGGCCTGTGCAATCTGCAGCAACGTAAAAAATGTACTTATCCTTTTCAGTAATCCAGAAAAAATCTCCTGAAACTATATCTTTTGGCTTGAAGAGAACAAAAGAGTCGGGAAGAATTTCATTAAACGTTTCAATGGAAGGAAGCAGCGCTGTCTGAATGCGTTTTGCATAGTTGATGCTGTCTGTAATTTCTTTGTTCTTTTCGTCTACCAGTTCCTTCTGGTGTTCTACTTCCGATTTTTGTTGTGATATAATTATGTTTGCTTTTCGTTGTTGTGTAAGACCCCTGGAAATGAAGAATGCCAGGATAGTTACAATTAGTAAGCCCACAATAATAAAATAAGTGATTAACTTTTGCTGTTTAATAGTTTTTGCAGACAAGTCGTTTTCAAGCTGTAGCTCCCTGTTTTCCTGTTCTTTTTTCTCCGTTTCATATTTAGTATTGAGTTCGTGAATTTCTTTGGTCTTATTTTCATTGTAGAGGCTGTCATTTACCGATTGAAATTTTCGCGAATACATAAACGCGTTTTTATAATCACCTGTGTTTTCATAATGTTTAAAAAGGATGCCATATATATCCTTTTGAAGCTCCTTTATTTTTAATGTATCTGCGAGAGCTTCAGCCCTTTTAATGTAAGAATAACCTTTTTCCGGCTGATGAAGTAGCATGTATTCATTTCCGGTATTGAACGAAGTTCGCGCAATGTTTAACTCATCTCCGTTTTCTTCGAATAGTTTTAGACCCTTTAAATGATATTCGAGTGCCTCTTTGGGTTTTCCGAGCTTCGAAAGGGTGTTCCCAATATTATTGTAAGATAAACCCATGCCGTTTTTATCACTGATCCGCATTCTGATGTCGAGTGCCTTCATGTGAAAGAATAATGCTGAATCCAGTTTTTTAAGACTTCCATAAACATTGCCGATATTATTGAGCGACATTCCGATGGCGCTCGAATCTTTCAGTTCTCTTTTTATTTTTAAACCTTTAAGATGGTATTCCAGTGCTTTTTTCTGATCGCCCTGGAAATCGAATAAAACCCCAAGGCTGTTATACGTTTTAGACAAACCCATCTGATCGTGCTCTGCTTCCTGTATTTTGAGTGCGTCCATATAGTATGGAATGGCTTTTTCATAATCGCCTAACACATTGTAAACGTTTCCTGCTCCTGTATATAGCTGTCCCCTGAGCTTTGACAGGTTATATTTGTTTGCGAGCGCAATTCCCTGCTTATATACGGCTATCGAACTGTCAAACTGATCCAGTGCGGCAAATGTATATGCACGGTAAAGCAGCACAGAGCCCTGGAATTTTTTATCTTTTTGTTTATTACTTAACATACCTGATTTGTTAAGTAAGGTCATTGATGTATCCGGATTGGAGGTCCAGTAATGCTTGGCAATTGAATTAAGTGCTTTTATAACAACAGTGTCAGGAGGGCCATTGCTTAATACTTTATTTAAACTGTCGATGATTCGCTTGTTTTGAGCGGATACATTTATTGCCAAAACAATAAACGTAAAAAGCACAAGTGATCGGGTTAATTTTAAAAGCATATTTATAAATATACTCAATTTTAAACATACCCGTCATTTATCGTATTTTTTATAGTGTGAGAAGCAGAATTTGCCTTTATTCCGCCAGGCAGTGCAATGATAAAGTCCTGCTAATTATTCAATGCACCACTTTCGATCCAGCATTTAAATTTTTGAATTTCTTCTTTGGTTAAGGAAGAAGCTTCGGGCATGGTTTTATCAATTACTACCACTTTCATTAAAGTACCGTTATCCACTTTTAATTTCACATCTGAATGCGTTACCAGGTCGCCGGATGCAAAGTTTGAGGAGTGACAGCCAACGCAATAATTATCGATAAGCGGTTTGATGTCCTTTGCATAAGTTATTTTATTACAATCAATACCTGTTGATTCGGGCAACTTTCCCACATCTTTTGTGCACGAAAGAACCGATACCGCAGTGATTACACTGTAAAACAGAATAAGTATGTGATTTTTCCTCATACGAAACATTTTGTGTGATCAAAGCCAAGCGGGCAAACAGGATTAATCAGGGTTTTAATTAGTAGTTTCTTCATGCTTTTACAAATTTGCGATGTAATAATGATTTTCCCGATTTTGTGGTGCCAACAATTGTATATGCTCCGTCAGCAAGTTCATGGGTTTTTATTCCAATTGTTTTTTCAGTATTAGTTATGTTATAGCTGTTTTGTTGGATTCTTTTTCCTTCTATTGAATAAATGGAAATCATTACTTCCGCTTCGCTTGAGTTATTGATCTCCACAAATAATTCATCCGCACAAGGCATTGGAAATAATCGTGCACTTGTTTGATTTTCGTTTTCTGAAATACCAACAGTTGTATTTTCCTGTACAGTCAGCGAAGAAAGAAAAACCTGGTCGCCTGCACTTGAATTGGAGCCGTTAGCTGCTACGAAAGCGCCATAAAAAGTGAGTGCGCCGCTTCCTGCTGCCGGAGCTGTCCAGTTGAAACTCCATGTATTGCTGTTTGAAGTACCTGCTGTTCCCGCTGTTTTATGAGTAACGTACTTTCCGGAGGTGATAAGTTGTGTACGTGTAGCATCGGTAATGATCATTGTTCCCTTTTGTTGCCCGCTAGTATTCTGAGGTGATACCTGGAACCCGAATTTGTTTATACCTGTCTTGCTTATGTTCGTGGTGATTGTATAAATATTTCCGGGAGTATAACCCTCAGCAGGAATGTTTGAGCTGATTAGTGTTTGATTGGTAACAAGTGACTGGCCACTATGACAACCGGAACAGTTCGCTCCATCCCCGGGCGATCCGGTTCGGGCAGTTGGTGCTCCTGATTGGTTCGAATGAGCTTCGGTGCTGTTTAAAACCGGTAGCAGTAACATATATGAACAACCGATAAGAAGGGTGCAGATCAGAATCTTTTTCATAAAAACAAATATACATCCCTGTTTTCAGGAAAACTTACACAAAAGAACGAACGTATTGTACTTTTCGACGAAATGTACTTTTGATGCAATACTAAAGCAATCCTTTACGATAATCAAGGGGTGTAAGGCCTATTTGTTTTTTGAAGAATCGATTAAAATAAGTTACATCTGTATAGTTTAATTCAGCTGCAATTTGTTTGATATTTAAATCGGTACTATACAAAAGTCTGCGCGCTTCAAGAAGTAACCGTTGATGAATAAGCTGAATAGCCGTGTGACCTGTTTCCTTTTTGCACAAAGCGTTGAGGTGGTTAGGCGAAATATGAAGTTTGTCGGCATACTCCTGCACACTCCACTGTTCAGCATAATGTTTTTCTAGCAAGATTTTGAAAGCTACAATCTGCGGATGCTTTGATAAGTTTTGGATTCTTACTGCAGATGTTGTTCCATGATATTGGCCTATCTTAATAAGGATAATGTTCAGGAAAGAAAAAATAATTTCCATTGACGCTCCCGGACCTTTATTAAATTCTTTATGAATGGATCCGGTCAACGTATATAACTCATTAAATGCAGCTTTATCCAGGGTGATATGTGGAATAAAAGAATGGAAATCATAAAACGGAAAACTGCTCAAAACGTTTTCTTTTTTGCGCAGGTACATAAAGTCTTCTGTAAAACAAAGAACATAACCTTTTGCATTCCTGGCCATAAGTTTGTGCACCTGTGATGGAGAAACGAAATGTGCCGAATGTGTATTTATTCCATGTTCAATAAAATCGATTTCGTGAATACCGTCTCCTTTTTCAAATAGCAGAAGTTCAAAATAATTATGACGATGAGGGATTACCCCTTCGTAATTTCTTTTCCCTTTTCCGTTCACTTCTATGCAGTCGAATCCCGAATGCTGAAGTTCTTTGATCTGGAGCTTATGTACAGGTATTTGTTCCACAATAAGCGAATTTAAGAAATAATTTTCCCCTTTGCATAGAACCTAATAATAAGGAAAGGTTGTTAGGTTTTTTCGTAAATTCGCCTTCTCTTATTGATTTACCACATGGAATACAATTTTTCGGAAATAGAAAAAAAATGGCAGGCTCGCTGGGCGGCTGAAAAAACATTTAAAGCCTCTAACCATTCTCCCAAACCAAAATATTATGTACTCGATATGTTCCCGTATCCTTCTGGAGCAGGTTTGCATGTTGGACATCCATTAGGATACATTGCCTCTGATATATTTTCGCGCTACAAACGCCATAAAGGATTTAATGTGTTGCATCCGATGGGCTACGATTCATTTGGGTTGCCAGCCGAACAATACGCGATTCAAACCGGGCAACATCCTGCTCTAACAACAGAACAAAATATTGCACGTTACCGCGAACAGCTGGATAAAATAGGTTTTTCTTACGACTGGGATCGCGAAGTTCGTACTTCAGATCCTGAATACTATAAATGGACACAATGGATTTTTATTCAGCTATTCAACAGCTGGTACAATCCCCGCACCAATAAGGCAGAAGCAATTGAAACACTTGTAAAGATATTTGAAACAGAAGGATTCAAAGGACTTGCACACGATATTCTTACAGGAGATATTGAACACGAATTGAATGGTTTTACTCCGGCTGATTGGAAAACATTTGATGAAAAGAGAAAGAATGATATCCTGATGAATTTCCGTTTGGCATATCTTGGTGAAGCTTATGTGAACTGGTGTCCTGCCATGGGAACCGTACTTGCCAATGATGAGGTAAAAGATGGTGTGAGTGAACGTGGCGGTTATCCCGTGGAAAGAAAACTGATGAAACAATGGAGCATGCGTATCACAGTTTACGCGCAACGCTTATTGGATGGTTTGGATAAGATCGACTGGACGGATAGTTTGAAAGAATCGCAACGCAACTGGATCGGACGTAGTGAAGGTTCTTCACTGATGTTCAAACTAAAAGGTTCGGAAAAGAAAATTGAAGTGTTCACCACGCGCCCGGATACCATTTTCGGAGTGTCGTTTGTAACGCTTGCACCTGAGCACGAATTGGTAAATGAGATCACAACTGCTGCACAAAAGAAAAAAGTAGATGAGTATGTTACGTTTGCGAAAAACAGGAGTGAGCGTGAACGCCAGGCTGATGTAAATAAAATTACCGGCGTATTCACAGGTGCCTATGTAGAGCATCCGTTCACAGGAAAAGATGTCCCGGTTTGGATCGGTGATTACGTATTGGCTGGTTATGGAACGGGTGCTGTTATGGCTGTTCCTGCGCATGATGTACGTGATTATAAATTTGCCGGGCATTTTAGTTTGCCCCGCCCGCAGGTGATTGAGCCAAATGCAGAGCACTCATTTGATGAAGATGCGTGGGGAGAAAAGGAAGGAACATTGATCAATTCTGATTTCCTGAATGGATTGGAAGTTAAGGCTGCTATCAAAAGAGCAATTGAAGAGATCGAGAAAAAAGGAATCGGGAAAGGAAAAATAAATTACCGTTTGCGTGATGCCGTTTTCGGTCGTCAACGCTATTGGGGTGAACCAATTCCTGTTTATTACAAAGACGGAATCCCAAATATAGTAGAAGAACTCCCATTGCGTTTGCCGGAAGTAGATAAGTATTTACCAACTGAAGACGGTGAGCCGCCTCTGGCTCGTTCTGATAAATGGAACTGGGACCCTGCAACAAAACAGGTAGTAGAAAACGGGAAAGGATTTCCTTTGGAAACTACAACTATGCCGGGCTGGGCAGGAAGCTCCTGGTATTTCCTGCGTTACATGGATGCGCACAATGATAAAGTATTTGCTGATAAAAAAGCAATTGACTACTGGCAGAATGTAGATCTATACTTAGGAGGAAGCGAGCATGCAACAGGTCACTTGTTATATGTACGCTTCTGGACCATGTTCCTGAAAGACATGGGATACATAGCTTTTGATGAGCCTGCTA
>DASWXS010000551.1:0-1924 GCA_036405375.1 Bacteroidia bacterium | reverse complement strand
TTCAACACTGTGAACATGAAAGATGTTTTTGATGCCTCTATGAAAAACATTCATGAGTTCTTCACGAACAACAACAATTTATCTAAAGAGTACTATGCTCAAATGCAGAATATCTCTAAAGATTTCCCGAACCTGATCAGTGGAGACTTTGCTAAAGTATCTGAACTGTTCAACAACGTTAACAATGTATTCGGAAAAACTTTTGAACCGTTGATGAAATTAGCTACTCCGGGTAAAGAAAAAGAAACCATTGAAGCTAACATCGCTTTATTGGATAAAATTGCTGAGTATTCAGTAAAACAAACTGAATTACAATATCATTTCTACACTACTTCTCAAAAAGCTATGGAAGCTGCTGCTAAAACAGCTTTCGAGAAAATGAAAGAAGGAGCCAATGTAAATGACATCCAGGGATTCAACGAATTCTATAACGAATGGGTAAAAGTAAACGAAGCTCAGTTCACAGAATTATTCGGATCGGATGATTTCTCTAAATTGAAAGGTGAAGTAATGAACATCGGAATGGATGTAAAATCTCACTTCGAAAAACAATTTGAAAATGTATTCGGTGTGTACCCTGTTGCTTTCCGTTCGGAAGTTGATGAGTTAACAAAAACTATCCATGACCTGAAAAGACAGGTTAAAACTCTTGAAACCCGTTTAGCGGCAATGGGTGCAGCTAATATAGAGTTAGACGAAGAAGATAAAAACACACGTAAGAAAAAATAATCTGTACGGTACTTTGAATTTTTAAAGAGCCGCTTCGGTCCCTTACTAATCGAAGGGCAGGAGCGGCTCTCTTTTTTTAAATATGTTGGTTTAATTTATTAAATTGTAGTATGGAAAATAAATTATTGCAGGAAATTGCTGATGTAAATCAGAAAATGATCAAAGGTTATGATGTGCTTTCACAGATCAAAGAGGTAGATATTGCAACTACCCCAAAAACGGAAGTATATGCGGAAGATAAAATGAGACTGTATCATTACGACAGAACCTCTGAACCAACTATTAAAACTCCTGTTCTTATTGTGTATGCATTGGTAAATACCTACAAAATGCTCGATTTGCAGGAAGACAGAAGCTATATCAAAAACCTGATGGATTTAGGTATGGACGTGTACCTTATTGATTGGGGTTATCCAACAAAAGCTGATCGTTATTTAAGCATTGATGATTATGTGAATGGATACATTAATAACTGTGTGGACGTAATCCGCAAGAAGCATAAAACAGACAAAATAAATATTATCAGCATCTGCCAGGGTGGTACATTAAGTACTATTTACTCCGCTTTGCATCCGAATAAAATAAAGAACCTGGTAACACAGGTAACTCCTATTGATTTTGAAACCAACGATGGATTACTATTCAAATGGAGCAAGGATATGGATTACGATAAACTGGTTGATGGTTGCAACGGACTTATTCCGGGTGAATTCCTGAACGAAGGTTTTGCCCAGCTGAAGCCGATGATGAAATTCCAAAAGCAACAATCGATGGTGGCAAGCCTTGATGATAAGGATAAACTATTGATGTTTTTGCGTATGGAAAAGTGGATCGCTGACAGCCCTGCACAGGCAGGTGAATGTTTCCGCCAATTTATGAAAGATCTTTACCAGGGCAACAAACTGGTAAAAGGAGAATTAATGGTTGGTGGGAAAAAGGTGAACCTTGCGAACATCAAAGCGGCTGTATTGAACATCTATGCAACCGAAGATCATTTGGTTCCTCCGGCGGCTTCAAAAACATTTACCAGCCATTTAAGTGTAAGCGATAAGGAAGATGTTGCTTTCAAAGGTGGGCATATTGGAGTGTTTGTAGGAAGCAAATCGCAGAAAGAGCTGGCACCAAAGGTTGCTGAGTTTTTGAAGAAAAGAGATAAATAATAAAAATGGAGCAGTTTAAAAGCCGTCCGGACAAA
>DASWXS010000550.1:0-7512 GCA_036405375.1 Bacteroidia bacterium | reverse complement strand
GCTTGGTTTAAAATCAAATTGCCTGATGAAATAAGTAAAAAAACTATTTACACTGCTTTTCTTTACAGGTACACCCTTTGGTAAACCTGTAGTACCTGATGTGTATAATATATATGCGAGTGGTTGTTCTATTGTTTTTTCAATTTCGCCAGCCTGTTTAAAATCCAAAACAGGTGAAACAATTTTAATATCTGCAAAAAAATCATTTTCATTTAAATCATTACCCGAAATCACCAACTTAAGCCCGCAGTCAGCAATGATCGTATTTAATTTTCTAACCGGAAATTTGGCATTCAATGGCACATAACAGGCGCCACTCATAGATATGGCAAGAATAGCTGCATACGAATACACATCATTTTCGCACCACACTCCTATTCTATCCTCTTTGTATTGTTTGATCTCTTTATAAATGGAATATGCTGCCGCATACACTTCTTTATAAGAATAGCCTTTGTCATTAATGAACAAGGCAAGTACATCCGGAGTTTTATCATACCAATACAAAAAACCGGAACAGATATCCTGCTCATCATGCTCTGGACAAAAACCGGTTTTATTGTTTGACATATTGATGAATACTTTGTAAATTTCGTAAAATAATTACAACATGCCTAAAACTACCCATTTTGTTTCTTTTCTATTATTATTTCTTTCCGGCTATATAACCTTTGCACAGAAACAAGGAAAAATGAATTTCCCTTTGATCAGGGATATTAAAAACAATCCCCAGTCTTCCATTACTGCGTTTGTAAAAGCCGATCCAAAGATCCTAAAGCAAAAAGCAGAACAGTTTCATATAGAAGTTAAGTATTCAGCTAATAATATTTCTGTTGTCGAAGGTAAGGGTGCTGATTTAAAAACTCTGGCAGGACAAGCATTTGTGCTGCGCATGGAAAGTACCAAACAACACCTGCAGGTATTGGACGATTCTTCTCTTTCTAAAAACAATGTAAACCTTGTACATGATGGTGCCGCACCCCTAACCCAGGGCTATAAAGGAAAAGATGTAATTATTGGAGTGATTGATACCGGTATTGATTTCGGGCATCCTGATTTTAAAGACTCAACAGGTAAATCAAGATTACTGTGGTTATGGGACCAGGATAACACAGATACATTTCACATTCCAGCACCTTATAATTATGGAAGAGACTGGAATAATTCGGAGATCGACAGTGGATATTGTACAAGTACCGATTATACCAATGGTGCACACGGAACTAAAGTATCAGGAGTTGCAGCCGGAAACGGGGCCACTGCTTTTAAATACAGGGGCATTGCTCCCGAAGCCGACCTGATTGTGGTTTCTGTTGATTTCAACAGTTCACAGCCTGTAATTACAGATGCCATTGATTACATTTTTGCAAAAGCAGATTCTGCCGGTAAACCTTGTGTGATCAATATCAGCTTGGGCGATTATTATGGGTCGCATGACGGAACGGATTTGCAGGCACAATTGATCGACAACATGGTTACTGCGAAACCAGCAAGAGCAATTGTTGTTGCTAATGGTAATGCCGGAAATTATCCAATGCATTTGGGATACGATATTACCAGTGATACAAGTTTTACATGGATTACCAATGCTCTTCCAATTACTTCTCCCAATATTGTTTTTGATGTGTATGCAGACACTTCAGAATTTACTGATTTCAAATGGACGATAGGAGTAAGTGCGCCTAAACCTAACTATAGCTACAAAGGAAATATTGGCTTCAAAGTTTCCGATTCTATTCTTGATACACAAATTGATGATACGTTAATGTATATGGGCAATCGAATTGGTATAGTGCATTCATACACCGAGTTTGTTGACAGTCTTGCTATACTTTCTGTTTTTATAGAAGCCGACAGTTTAAGTTATTTGTGGTCGTTTGAAACAACAGGTTCAGGTAAAATTGATTCCTGGAATTTTGATTACGTATTTGATAGTATACCAGGTGCGACTGTAAGACCCGACATGATTCATTATAAGCGTACCGATACACTTCAAACGGTTTGTACAAGTTATCAGTGCAGCAACCAGGTGATAAGTGTAGGAAATTATGTAGACCGCGAAGGTTACGTTGATGTTACAGGTGCATTCTACATTGCCCCGGGTGTGGTGGACAGCATATTCGAAACCTCTAGTCACGGGCCCACACGCGACGGACGTATAAAACCAGATATTGTTGCTTCCGGAGAAAATGTTGTTACTGTGGGCGAGCGTTTGTTTATGAGCTGGCTGGCTGTTAATTACCCCTTTATTGTTTCTGAAGACAGTATGCACATGATTTTTGGAGGAAGCTCAGCCGCCTCACCAATTGTTGCAGGTATGGCAGCATTGTATTTTGAAATGTATCCAACTGCAACCAACCAGCAGTTGAAAAATGATATTATTACCTGTGCGAAACATGACCTCTTTACCGGGCCCGATTCAAACAACACCTATGGTTATGGGAAACTCGATGCATTCGGTGCTTTAACCTGCCAGTTACCAACTGTTGGATTAAAAACAACTACATTAAGAACAAATGATCTGCTTATTTATCCTAATCCGGCAGATCAATACGTTACTATTGCTTTTAAAAATGACAATAAAACCGCCGTAGTTGAAATACTGAATATACTGGGTCAGCCGGTTTATAGCACTACCGTCTCAAATGAAGAACATACTATCAACACTTCTTCCATATCCCAGGGAATTTATATTGTAAAAGTTACTTCCGGCAACCAGAAAATGACAAAAAAGCTGATCATAGACTAAGGCCTGAAAAAGTTTTCGTTTGTAAAATGTTGATATAATTGGCTTTCTAAGCCGGTTTTATACACCTTTCCGATTTAACTTTACGAACGTAAAAAATCAGGAATGAAGCAGTATCACGATCTTATGCAACATGTGCTGGATACCGGCGCAACAAAAACAGACAGAACAGGAACCGGAACAGTAAGCGTATTTGGATACCAGATGCGTTTTGACCTGCAGGAAGGATTTCCTTTACTTACTACCAAAAAAGTACACACCAAATCTATCATTCATGAGCTGTTATGGTTTTTGAAAGGTGAAACCAATATTGCTTATTTAAAAGAGAACGGAGTGAGCATCTGGGACGAATGGGCAGATGAGAAAGGAAACCTGGGCCCCGTTTATGGTTCTCAGTGGCGTAACTGGCCTACTCCTGATGGCAAACATATCGATCAAATTACAAAAGTTGTAGAGATGATCAAAAAATCTCCTGATTCAAGAAGATTGATCGTGAGTGCATGGAATGTTGGAGAAATAGAAAACATGAAACTTCCACCCTGCCACGCGTTTTTCCAGTTTTATGTAGCTGATGGAAAATTAAGCTGCCAGTTATACCAGCGTAGCGCCGATATATTTTTAGGAGTTCCTTTTAATATTGCATCGTATGCATTACTTACGCACATGGTTGCACAGGTATGTGGGTTACAGGTTGGAGAATTCGTTCACACATTAGGAGATGCGCATTTATACTCCAATCATATTGAACAGGCGAAACTACAGTTGAGTCGTGATTTCAGGAAACTGCCTACATTAAAAATGAACCCGGATGTGAAATCGATCTTTGATTTTAAATACGAAGATTTTACAATTGAAAATTACGATCCACACCCACACATTAAAGCGGCGGTAGCGGTTTAAAAAACATTTGCAGCTTAACTGTGAGCTGACCAAACACAGATTACGCAGATTTCACAAATCTATATGAAATCTTAAACACAAATAGCACAAATAAAATCCGCGCCATCTGTGAAATCTGTGTCGTATTAAAATAAACTATTATGGAATACAGAAGACTGGGAAGATCAGGATTACAGGTAAGTGCTTTGTCATTCGGAAGCTGGGTTACATTTGGCTCCCAGGTTGGCGATGATACAGCCGAAAAATGCATGAAGATTGCTTACGACAATGGTGTAAATTTTTTCGACAATGCCGAAACTTATGCCAATGGAAAATCGGAAATAGTGATGGGAAACATCCTGAAAAAAATGAACTGGGACCGTAGTTCCTTTGTTGTATCCAGCAAAGTATACTGGGGAGGCAAATTACCTAACCAGATCGGCTTGAGCCGCAAACATGTTGTAGAAGCATGTAATGCTGCATTAAAACGTTTGCAGGTAGATTACCTCGATCTGTTTTATTGTCATCGTCCTGATAAAAACACTCCAATTGAAGAAACGGTGCGTACTATGCATAACCTGGTCGAACAGGGAAAAATTTTGTATTGGGGAACCAGCGAATGGAGTGCACAGGAAATTATGGAAGCATATTCGGTTGCACGACAGTATGGATTAACTCCACCGACTATGGAACAGCCGCAATACAATTTGTTTCACCGTGAACGTGTGGAAGTTGAATACAATAAACTGTACAAAGAAATCGGATTGGGAACAACCATCTGGAGCCCGCTCGCGTCAGGCTTGTTAACAGGTAAGTACATGAACCTTACTCCTGATGACACACGTATTCACCGCCCGGGACTTGAGTGGCTGAAAGATCTTATTGTTGGAGAAGCCAATACCTGGAAGCATGAAAAAGTAAAACGATTAAAGCCACTGGCAGATGAGCTGGGAACGAACTTATCACGCTTATCCATAGCCTGGGTTTTGAAAAATCCGCATGTATCTACTGCCATACTTGGTGCAAGTAAACCAGAGCAGCTGGAAGATACCTTACAGGCTATTGATGTGTTACCTAAAATGACCATAGAAGTAATGGAGCGGATTGAAGGTATCATGGATAATAAACCGAAGATGCCGGCTTACTAATAGTCAAATTCTATTGCACTATAAGTTTATAAGTAGCAGTAGAATTTCCTTGCGTAGTATTTAACAAGTAAACGCCTTTTGATATAAAGGCTTCAAACTCTTCCTTATTATTTGGAGATTCTATTTCAGTTTTATAAATAACCTTCCCAAGCATATCCACAATATGCACCTCTAGTTTTTTACCAGGCAATAAATTACTGAGTGTAAATTGCCCGTTATTAGGATTTGGGTACAGTTGATTTGCTGTTGGTAGCTTTTCCTCTTCCGAATCAACAACCTCAATAAGTCCTGCTCTAGCGGAGCTGGAATAAAAATTACTCTTGTTAACTATGTTGCCAGTTAAAGGATCATACTCATAAATTGAACTGAAGCCTGAACTCCCTATTCCCGTTAATCCGTATAGTTTTCCATTTGAACCTAAGGTAAGACTGCTGATCGGTTTGGATCCATCACCGAAATCAAGATCGGTTTTTTTATTATAAGTATTAGCAATTGGATCGTATTGAAAAATAACACCTCTATGGTAAATACCTCCTTCTGCAACTCCATAAAATGATCCATCCGTTCCTTTCACCATAGCAATTCCAAAATATTCACCAGCTGTCGGATCCTGAATAACAATTTTAGAACTCACTGTATTACTATCTGAATTATATGAAAAAATATTTCCATACCAACCAATTGCATTGCTAAGCCCGTACAATAAACCGTCGATTCCTTTAACCATGTTGGATTCTGACAGATATCCAATAGAATAGTCGAAATCTAACATCTTTGTTACGGTACTTGTTTGTGGATTAACACGAAACAAAACTCCATATTGATTTGCGCCTCCTGAATGTATTGTCCCATAAAGCATACCATCATTTGCCTCTACCAAAGAACCAACTGGTCTTTTTCCATTTTCAGGCCCATCAAAATCAAGTAACCTGGAACAGACATTTGTCGCCGGATTAAAGCGAAATAAGGTGCCTTCACCTCTTCTGCCTCCTACTTCAGCAAGTCCGTAAATCATATCATCACTGGCTTGTATAAGTGTAGATTGAGACAAGAAGCCAGTACTATCATTGAGATCGCATCTTTTCGTAAAAACAGCTGTATTCGGATCGATACTATAAATTGTTCCTTTATTATAAAGTCCTCCGGTTTTTGTTAGCCCATACAACAAACCATCTTTGGCTTTCAGTAAAGTTCCATCCGGGTTTGCTCCACCTGGCGCCGAAAAAAGATCTACCTGCCTTTTGAAAATTTTTGTTGAAGGGTCATACTGAAAAATAGTTCCACCAAAACCTAATCCGTCATCTTCCGTCATTCCATATAATTTTCCATCAGAACTAATAATAAGATTGCCGTTTGGATGTTGTCCCTTTGAAACATCAAAATTAACTTCATTATGATAATGCCATACTACAGCTGTAGTATAAGTAGGAGGCATTCCCGGAATTGGTGGAGGAATAACAAAAGTTTCTATTGTTGTGTCCAAGCTAAATAAAACGCCCAAATTGCTGCTTCCCCCGAAATAACTTATACCGTAAAACTTAAATAGCGAATCATTAGGAAGGTTTATCAATGCACTATTAGGGCTTATAATTTCTGCCCTGTCAAAATTGAAAACCTTATCATAAACTCCTGTTGAAATATTATATGTAAACATAGTTCCGGGAGTCGGGTTTACTCCTTCGTTACCTCCTGTAACCCCATACAAAATTCCTTCCCATTCTCTTAATGATGCAAGCGGATAATCTCCATCATTTCCAAAGGCAGAAAAATCATGAACTTTAGTGTAAATACCATTTAATGGATCGTATGAGAACATTACTCCTTTGTTTGCAATCCCACCCTGATAAGTTAAACCATATATTTTGCCATCGGATGCAGAAAACAAGTTTCCACAAGGATTGGCGCCGTTTATACCAATGAAATCTATTTTTTTTACGAGGGAGTCTGTTAATAGATCGTACTCATATAATATTCCCAGGTTCTGCGTTCCACCCGAAAACGTAATGCCGTGTAGTTTTCCGTTAGTAGCCTGAATTAAAGACGAAGCTCCATACCCTGTACTGGATGAAGCGAAGTCTGCTCTCTTGCTAAATGTATTGGTAGAAGGATCGAACCGGAACAATATTCCGGCTAAATTTGCTCCACCATAACGTGTGGTGCCATAAAGCATTCCATCTGATGCAAATGTTAATGTCCCTTCGGGACCAGCTCCATTCTCCTGGCGATTAAAGTCAAAAACTTTTGTGTATGTTGTTGTAAAAGGATCAAATCTAAAAATAACACCATCACCATAGCTTCCTCCTTTTGACAACATACCATAAAAGTATCCATTTTGTACAGGCGTAAGTCCATTACTACGTGTGACACCATGACCTATATTTTGGAAAAAATCATGTTTGATTATTAAATTACTACCGTCTGCATCAGTACTATAAATAGTTCCGGCATTATATTGTCCTCCGCCTGCAGCTACACCCCAGAAATGAGATTGTGTATAACCCTGCATACACACTGTAAAACTCCATATTATAAATAACAGCTTTTTCACAAACAGCTAATTTAGCGAAAATTGGCAAGGATAATCTGTAAAGATAATAGTTATATATAACCCTCGCATCAGAACATAAAAAAAGCTGCCAGAAGCAGCCATTCTTTATTATCCTAAGTAAGCTTTAAGCAATTTACTTCGTGAAGTATGCTTCAATCTTCTTACTGCTTTTTCTTTTATTTGTCGTACAC
>DASWXS010000549.1:0-4145 GCA_036405375.1 Bacteroidia bacterium | reverse complement strand
AGAATTCATTACCTCACTCCACAAACTTACCCGCGTATTTGCAGCTTCAAGTGTCGCAGTTTGTTTAGATGATTCAAAAAACCACTCCATCAGTTGTGAAAATTGCGGAACAAATAAATAGAAAAGTGTCAATTCTAAAAGAACTAAAGCAATTAATATCCATTTAAACTTTTGTTCCTTTCCCAGGAAAAGCAACAGTACAAAGGCTACAAAGGAGGCGATCATCGGTCCCCTTGAAACACTAAAAAAGACAGTGTTAACCGTTATTAAGGCAAAAAGTAATGCGAAGTAATTCCCAGTTTTTAAATAACGGTATGCCCAATAGCAGAATGCGGCGAGCATAACCATTCCAAACACCACAGGCGTCCATAAAATCGAAGTCATCCGTATAAAGCCCTTAAATGCCATCACGATAGGTTTGTCACTGGAAAGCCTGTGAAAATACAAATGGATTTCCGGAAAAAGAAAATAGATAATCAGACCAATTACTGCTACTAAGACCAGAATTTTAAAAAACCCATGCAAAACCCCTTCAATATCGATCTTTTTGTCCCAGTAATAAGAACCTACAAAATAAGCCAGCATGGGCAAATAAGTCAATCGAAAACCATAAAGACTCGCCCTCAAATCATGTGACAGATATACACCGATCAACAGGTTGTATAAAAAATAAGCAATCACTAATTTATCGAGAAGGTGTGTTTTTCTGTTTTTATCTTTAAAAAGAAATACAAGCGAATAGGAGCATATTATCAGGAACAAACATTCAGGAACCAAACCAACAATTAACGAAAGTCCAACTGCATGATCTGATCCAATTGTCAGTAAGCGAATACTTGGATAGAAAATTAAAACAGTAAAAAAAACAGTAAGCTGATTCGTTTTCAGATAATTATAAATGCTCATTTTATTGATGATCGGGATTAGCTAATTTGGAATCATAAGATTTTACCATGCTTACAATCCATTTTAAGAGCGCGAATATAAGCAAAACTTGCAATGCAGATATAATGATCAGAATCATTCCCAGATTAAGCTCCATAAAATATCCGGCAATAAAAACAAGTAAAATCAGTGAATTGCTTGTGATTGAGAATATCAGTAACACATGATGCCGATTGAAAATCAATGGAATCTGTGATAATGAAGCACGTACAAAGTCAATACAAACCCATGCTGCCAAATACCGGGCATATACCCCGGATCCGACCCATTCTTTTCCGTAAACAAATGAAAACAATAAGGGTCCTCCAACCACCAAAACAACAAAAATCGGGCTAATCACCAGAAAACTCATTTTGATCGTGCGCTTTACATGTGGAAACAAAGGTTTTCTTTGATGAACCAGGGAATTTGCCTCCTGGTAAAAAACCTGTGCAATAGCACCACCTATGAAACCCATCGGCAAAAACAAAATGCGAATTGCTAAGGAAAAAAGGCCCACATAATAGTCGCCAAACAGGAAGGAAATAGTGTAAATCAGCCCATTAAGCTGCAAAGCATCCAATAATGCCTGAAAGGTATTAATGAGCGGAAAACGAACGTATTTTTTTCCAACGAAAATCATTCGTTTCCAGGTAATCCCATGGAGAATTAAACGAAAATCCGCTTTTACCTGGTAAATTGCAACAAGCAGGGAAATAATTCCGGATCCAAAATAAGCGGTTAAAACTCCGTTAAAAGGAACTTTTGTGAGACTGGCCGCAATCGTAAAAACATTGTTAAAGAGAGATTGCGAGATCCGAAAATTTGCAATCTTCCGATAGTGTTTTCTTCGGTTATTCCATGCTATCAATGATTGACTGAAACCAACAATTAATACAAAAACAGGCAACAAATAATACCATACACCAAGCCGTTCACCATATCCGGCGAGAGAAATTAAAAATAAAACGAGGTAAAACATACAGGCAAATCCCAAGTTCACCAACAGGGAAAGTCCCAATAAATTAATTGCCTCAACGGTTCTCTTAGGTACCAGCAAAGCAACTTCATATCTTCCGCAAGCTATTAACGCTACAACACCATAAATAGAACTGACTAATGCAAAAAACCCCCATTCTTCTTGCGTAAAGAGCCTTTGAACAATCGGGGAAAACGCAATCGTCAGAAGTTGTGCGATAGCAGTACCCGTGATTAATTTCAGAATATTCTTAATGAACTCAGAGCGATTTTTAAAATTCAGCTTAGCAACCAATTTATCCTGATTAAATAATAAGACGATTCGTTGTAATTAAGCCTGATTCGTTGTTCCTCCAAAATTCATAGGTGGGAACGGAGGCGTATCCGTATCGTTAATTACCCCGTTCATTTGTTCGTACTTTTGGACGTTCTCAGCCAATGCTCGCATCAGGCGTTTTGCATTCTGCGGAGACATTACTACTCTTGAGCGTACTTTTGCTTTGGGCATTCCCGGCATCATTTGAATAAAATCCACCACGAATTCGGATTGAGAATGCGTAATGATTGCCAGGTTCGAATAAACACCTTCTGCCAATTCTTCGTTTAGCTCAATGTTGATCTGATTGTCATTTTTTTCCATACTTGCGAAGTTAATTTTTTTTGGATAAATCTGCGTCACACGATTCAACTTAACTGCGTTTAAATCCAAGGAATATTTCCTCCTAAATTCTCAATTCGAGACATTTACAAGCTAAAACCAAGTACTCAAAGGAATCGATTCTTTCAATTTTATTCCTATCTTCCGCCCCCAAAAGGAACTAATTTGTTAATAATGTCCCGACTCCATTGTTCATCCCTCTCTCTTTTACTTACTTTTTTTGCTTTATTATTAGGTATCAGGCATTCTTTTTCGCAACTAAAAAATAGTAACCCGTTATTCGACAAGGCTATTCACTTTCAGCGTATAAATACCGATTCGGCACTTATTTATATTGATTCGGCGCTTTTGATCTCACGAAAAGGACAAAATATCAAACGGATCGGGGATATTTTGCTGGCCAAGGCAAAAATCCATCTTTTCAGAGGCGAAATCGATCTGATCATTGAAGAAGCTTTGCAGGCGGATTATTATTATTCCCGAAGCAAGTATGAAGCCGGCATTGCCAACGCAAACCTGATGCTCGCACAAGGATACAGCATTCGCAGGAAGCGGAAAAAGTCTGAAAGCTGTTTAAACCTTGCGGCAAGGTATGCTGAAAAACATCAGCGGAAGCAAATGCTTGTGGAAGTACTGATATGCAAGGGAAATACCTGTTTCCAATACAATGACAACGAAGGTGTCATGCGTCTATACCGACAGGCAGAACAAAAAGCAAAATCTATTGACAACCTGTATTTAAAGACTAAAATCCAAAATAACATAGCAAATATCCTTGTCAACACCGGACATCCTTCCGAAGCTTTACCCCTATACAAAAATGCTGTTATCCAATATAAAAAACTCAATCAGCCATTGGATGAATTATTGGTGTTGTATAATATCGGTCGTCAATTCCGAATCGATAATGTATTGGATTCGTCTTTGTATTATGCCAATCTGTGCCTGGACCTCGGATTAAAGGTACACAGCCTGGAAGATGTTACTTATGCGTATTCGGCTTTAAGTGAAACCTACAAAATGCTTGGGAATTACCAAAAAGCACTTCACTTTACCGAAATCATGCATTTATACCAGGACAGTTTGCAAATGAACGCGAATAATGCCCAGATCATGCGGTTGGAAACAGAATATCAATTGCGGATTAACAGGGAAGTTATACTTAAGCAAAAGTTAAAGCTTCAGCGTACGAAGCGCCAAACAACCATTGCTTTACTGGCCCTGATCGTTACTTCGTCTCTCATTGTTATAGGAATATTCTATTTCAGAAAATCACGGAAATTAAACAAGGCATTGAAGCAATCAAACTCCGAGATCCGGGAACAAAACAATACGATTGACAAAGCGCTTCATGAGAAAGAGATTTTATTGAAGGAAGTTCATCACCGGGTAAAAAACAGCCTTCAGATTGTTTCGAGCTTACTAAATCTCCAGGAATCACAATTAACAGACGAAATCGCCATCGAAGCACTCAAAAACAGCAAGACACGAATTCAAACCATCGCACTTATGCATCAAAGTTTGTACCAACGGGGGGCTGATCTGGGCAAAGTGAGTTCTTCGGAATACCTTCAAAACATTCTCA
>DASWXS010000548.1:0-4410 GCA_036405375.1 Bacteroidia bacterium | reverse complement strand
TAGTTTTTTCTTGCCGGTTGTTTTTGCGGAGGCAATTCCTTTTCCGAGGAAATAATCGTTGGTAATAGTAAAGAAGAGCAGGATAATAAAGAACCCACTGGTTTTGAAGTAAAAGAAAAAGGAAGTGAGTAAAAGAAATATAGTGCGCGCTTTATTGAATTTGTATACGAACGAATAGATGAACAAAACAACAGCAAAAAATCCCCAGAAGAACAAATGCATGAATGTCAGGGGCTGTTCAGGATTCCAGGCGAATATGTACTTCAAAAAATCCAAAACAGGATTGGATTCACTAACTATGCTGCTTACTATTTGTTGTCCTTCCTTCATTCAAATTATTTGTTCAAAGTGGAATTTGCCTTGTAGCTTCTCATAATAGCATCAAACATCAATGATGCAATGATCTTATAACCTTTACCACTGAAATGCACCCTGTCGCGGCCGGCGAGTTTTGCTTTCTGCCACTTGTAAATACTTTTATAGCCGCCCATTACAGTAAACAGGTCCCAAACAGCAAGATTTCTTTTCTCGGCTAATTCCAGAATAGCATCATCGCCCAGCATAGTTTTTTTGTTCGGAGTTTTCTTACGGATGTAATTATCGCTAATGGTTGTAAACAGTATGGCGCAATCAGGAGCAGCTTGTTTTACAAATGTTACCAGCGAATCGTAGTGTGCCATGTAATCAGATGCCCTGAAATTTGGGCCATGCACATCATTCACTCCTAAAGAAAAAATAACAAGATCGGGTTGTAAAGTTTTTAATTGAGTTACAAAATTTTCACAACGCAAAAATGATTCGGTGGATGCTCCATTCACACCCATGCTGGCATAATATACTCCCGGGTTATCATTTTCAAGACTAAAGCCGAACAGCGCGAAATCTTTAACAAGCGTATCTTTTCTCAACATATCAAAACACACGCTGTCAACCGGGTTGTCAAAAATGTATTGAGTATATCCTTCCTTTTCATTATCGAAACGTTTGTAAGGGACAGGAACTTCTCTTCGCAGTGAAAAAAGGAAACTTTTGTTGAAATTGTGATAGATCTTGATTTTTGTAAAATTCTTTAAGTGTTTGTTCGGTTGAATTTTTAACGCGAAATAATTAGCGCTGTCGTTGCTCACTACTGCAATTCCCGAAACACCCAATGGAGTGCATTTTTCTTTTTGGATGCATCTGCAACGTTTCCAGGTTCCGTTTGATGATGTTTTGTAGGAGTGCGGGCCGTTTGTTTTTCCAAGTTTAAATGGGAAAGCGAACATACCACCACCTTCATAATTCCCCAGTTCCTGGAACTGATCGTGTATTGATTCGCTCCAGAATCCTGCTTGTATATGTGATCCGCCAATATGAACAATAGAAACTCTCTTCCGGTCTCCTTTTTTCAGGTCATCCAGCTTTTTATAAAAGCCCAGCATATTCGAGCTGTCTTTCGAAAAAATAAGTTTACTCGCTCCATAATTTATGAACGGGTATTTCGTAGTATCCTGTGCAAAACCTGCAATAGTCAATACACACAGCGCTATTCCTATAATTCTCTTCATCTATTGCTTTGTTTTAATGTATTCGTTGTAATCACTGATGATCGCCGAATAAAGTATAGTTGCGATCTTTCTTGCCCCGCCCGAGCTGAAATGTATATAATCCTTTGCTGCTATTCCCGCGTCTACCCAGCTCACCATACTGTTTTTTCCACCCATGCATTCATACATGTCGAAAAACGCAGAGTTCGTATTAAAAGCTGCAAGTTTGATAGCATCCCGCAGGTTTTCCAATTGCGGATGAGTAACATATTCTGTTTCTTCTTTCACACTCATATCTGCAGGGCCGATAATTAAAAAACTTGCATTCGGCATCATCTTTTTTAAAGTTCTGATCTGTGACTCAAGATACTTGCCAAAATTTTCGCATTGCTTTTTATCTTTGATATAAGGGAGTGAATTACCACCAAACTGCAGGATGAACAGCTTCACATTCATGTGATCGTAAAATGTTTTTAGCTGGCTGTAATTCATCTGGTTAAAGAAAGTTCCCGAACTGCCACGTAACCCAAAATTGTCAACAATAATGCCTCCAGGGCCCTCCAGCGAAATACCATAAATATCGGGGCTGTCTTTACCTTTAAATTTCATTTCAAGTTGTGGAGAGGATGAGCTCACGCTGAATTGTTTGACGTTAAAAACACCCCCGGAGTTTAAACTGTCACTTTCCGATAACACGCCGTTTTCATAAAATTCAACTGCGGTTTTATATTGTGCGTTTCCATAGAACATCTTCACTTTTGAATACGTTGCCAGGTTGCTTCCTCCGTTTTTACTGGTAACGATTTTAAACCAGGCTTCGTTTATTTGGGAAGAATCATTTAACGTTTTATAAGGAAGATACCTGCAAAAACCTGCACCTGCACCAAAGCTGGTATGCTTCACACGTTTGTCTTTCCCGGTAAAAATGGTATACCTGTCCCAGTTGTCGCTCCAGGTTTGTTTTTGTGCAACACTTGGTGCAACCGGCATAGGAGATATAAAACCCTGGCCTTGTCCGCCGAATTGTGCTTGTAATTTCAAACGCAGGAAATCGGAAATACGATCGCCTTCAATTTGAGAATCACCATAATGAAGAATATGGATCGGGCGGGAAGCATTTATTTCCGTAGCCAGTGCATTAAAAAAATTATGAAGGGCAGTTTTATTTTCATTTACGTATTCGAGCGGAGTTACCAGTTTTAATGAAGGATCTTTGATTTCTCCATGCTTTTGATTTGGTGTGGTATCATTGGAAATACTATCTGTTTTAATAGCCAGCTTTATAGCACTGGTGTCAACAGTTAAGGTGTCGCTCAATTCAAGGATTTTACTGATATCTGTTTTCTCTTCTTTTGCTTTGAAGATGGAGGCCAGGGTAGGGAACTTCAATTCCATACTACCTCCCAGTTTTATTCCATCTGCTGGAAAAACCAGGCTGATAAGCCCAAGTGCAGCAAAAGAAGCGGCAGAGAAAAGCAAGGTGTGTATAGGCTTAAAATCCTTCATTTAAATAATCTATAATGATACAGAATTAAGCAAAATCAGCTTTTTTGAAGGAAAATACTTTTTCACAAAGAGTTTTTAATATAGTTGGTTCAAAAACAGGTACAAATTGGAGGTTTTAAAACAGGGCTTTTGGTCTGATTCTTGTATATTTGGTACAAAATCAGGCCACGAAGTAGTATTGATACAATAAAACCAGACTTAATAAAATCAATAACATGAAAACTATCATTTTGTTTCTTTCGTTTTTTATGAATGTATGGGGTGGCGATCCGTTTATGGATGTAAGCACAGAAGTTCTTGAAGCTGTTAAACAGGGAAATGCTACGGCAATCGCAAAACATTTTAATGATAAGATAGATCTTAAGATTCTTGACCAGGAAGACGTTTATAGTAAGGCCCAGGCCGAACTGGTGCTCAAAGATTTCTTCGCTAAACACCCGGTAAAAAGTTTCGTGGAAAGCCATAGCAGTAACGCGAAATCGGCAAACCAATTTGTAGTAGGTGCCCTAACAACAACAAAAGGAAACTTCAGGGTATCATTTTTATTGAAGAAATTTGGAGAACGTTTTTTAATTTCGCAATTCAGAATAGAAAACGACAATGATTAATTCTTATATCCGGCTTCACTCCAAACATTTTAATTTCAAGCAATTTGTAATCGACGCATTTAGGGAAGATGTGGGAGATGGTGATCACACGTCACTTTCCACCATTCCTGCTTCCCATAAAGGGAAAATGCGTTTGCTGGTAAAGGAAGACGGAATTCTCGCCGGAATGGAAGCTGCGAAAGAGATCTTTAAACTTGCAGATAAGTCTTTTAAATTCAAACAGCTTATTAAAGATGGCACCTGTGTAAAAAAAGGGGATGTTGCTTTTGAGGTTACCGGTAATTCACAAAAGTTGCTTACAACGGAGCGTTTGGTATTAAATATCATGCAACGCATGAGTGGTATTGCAACGCATACCGATCAATTGCAGCAATTGTGCAAAGGCACAAAGGCCAAAGTAATTGATACACGTAAAACAACACCTAATTTTCGTTTCTTCGAAAAGTGGGCGGTTGTGATTGGCGGCGGGGCAAACCATCGTTACGGATTGTTTGATATGATACTTATAAAAGACAATCATATCGACTTTGCGGGCGGAATTACAAAAGCGATTGACGCTGTTCATGCATACCAGAAAAAGAACAAAAAGAAGCTGAAGGTCGAAATAGAAGTTCGCTCGCTTGATGATATTAAAGAAGTATTGAAACGTGGTGGAGTAGACAGGATCCTCATCGATAATTTTTCACCTGCCGAAACTAAAAAAGCAGTTGCTCTGATCAACGGTAAATTCCAAACAGAATCGTCTGGCGGAATCGATCATAAAACCATTC
>DASWXS010000547.1:0-5249 GCA_036405375.1 Bacteroidia bacterium | reverse complement strand
AAATAACTGTTTTTCTCCCGAATCTTTTCAAAGGTTTCATTTTTCACCTGTTTTTTATCTACAAAATTGGGTTTGTAATTAATTCTGCATGCATAATAACTTTTTCCTGGTTTGTGCGTAATAAAGGAAAAGCAAACGATTAAAAATGCATATACCCGATACCCTTCATTTTCATTTCAACAGGGCTGGTAGCAATATCTACATTCATAAAATTAAACAATAGCAAAATGAATTCAATAATCCATTTAAAAAACATTAGTTATGAAAACTGTTTACACATTAGTAATGGTAATTGCGATCCAGGTAATTGCAATGTGCCAAACGCCAGGGAACCAAACAGGTCAGGTTAGTAAATTGTTAAGTCCAACCATCAAAAGAAGCTCTGTAAAAGAGGCGTCAAAAGAGGAACGCTCTGAAATGCTTGCTAAGAGAATAGAGGAGCTTAACTCGCAGATAAAAACGCTGGAGTCTTTAAAAGATGAGATCAATACTGAGATTAACCAATTCTTCTTAGCTAAAAATACTGATGTACAACCCGGAGTAGAAACGTTTATTATTCCAACAACATCCGGTGCGGCATCTTCAAATCCAGATCAGCTTTTGAAAGATGCTTCGGACCTGACCCGGAAAGCAAATGAATTACGTGATGAAGCAAGAACCGCTGGCGAAGAAATGAAAAAACAGCTGCTTATTAGTTCACAAAACTTCATTGAAATGGCTGTTCTCAAACAGATTGAAGCTTCAGAGCTAGCCTGGATTGTGACCCAGGAAAAATATAACCGGAATAAAGAAGAAATCAGCACACTTCTTTTCAATTACAGTGATAAACCTTATATCTGCGCCCAGGTAAATTACCTTGTGTCCCAGGCAACATATGCAATGCAAATGGCCACAGAAATAAGGGAAGAAGCAAAGGAACTGACCGATAATGCAGTAAAGCTGGGTAACTATGGAAACGCAGAAGAAAATGAGTTCATCGCTTTAAACAAACAGGAAGAAGCCCTGGGTTACTTTGGAACTTCATATGTGGCGTCTTGTAAGAAAAAGTTTTAATAATGAAATGATTGGGCCACCGGCTTATCCCGGTGGTTCATTTATCTTTGCGTTTTCAGCCATTCAACTGCATCTTTCATAGTCCCAAATATCTTTGTAGGACGTCCGGGTTTGTTGAATTGGAGATACAGCCTTCCTATAAGTTTGTGACCTACAGTTACAGCAACATATCCATCTGCTGATGAATAGGGGCAGGATTCTTCAAGAGCCCAGAATTCACGTGTTTCAACCGGGGGAATCGCGAACTCATCAAAAGTAATAAGTAGCGGTACTTTTTTATATCCGACCATTCTTCCCATCACCTCGTTGAATTTTTTCAATGATTCGATATTGAAATCCAGGTTACTACTGGTATGTGAATGCAAAATTCCATCACTTCGCCATTTCAGCGTAAATGCTTCGCAAACCTCTGTTGCGATGATCTGAACATTTTCTATGCCTGTAGTCGGATTCAATGTATGGTATATTGAGATAACTTACCCATACCAAATTTAATATTCCTGGTAAAATATACAAAGGTATTTAATGTTTATTTGCAGAATATTCCGGCTTTTATAAGGTGCTCAATGCCTTTGATTTTTGTATATTTATTTCGGTAAACTACTCTTTATATGCTGAAAAAAATACTGACCATATTTACATTGTTTTTTGCATCAATACAATTGATAGGACAAACGGATTATGTGCTGAAATGTGATTTTAATGACGATGATCCGGAATGGATTTCCCGTAATGATGATGATTTGTTTACCGAAATAAAGAGTGGGGTTTATACAATTCAGCATAAAAATACAGAGAATACATGGTACCAGTACCGGGAATGTTTTCTGAACCCGGATAAGGATTTTGAAATTATCATGGCTGTTAAGCAAACCAATGGAAAAAGTAATAAAGGGTTTGGATTTATATTTGGGAGGAAAGATGTGGACAATCTCTTTGTTTTCGATATAGCATCTACCGGCTATTTTACCATTTTTAAAAAGGTAGAAGGGAAAAAGGAGAATATTGTTGATTGGGTGAAGATAAAGAATGTAAAGCCTATGATGCAGGAGAATACCCTTTCGATGAAGCGCGTGTCAGGCATGTGGAATTTTTATGTGAATGATAGCCTGGTACATTCGATGGTATCGCAAAAAACTTATGGATTTTATTATGGCTTTTATGTGTCGAGTGCTATTACGCTTGAAGTGGATCGTTTTTACATTAAGCAGAAAGTAAAACCTATTAACCTGGTTGACAAGTACGAATCGTTTGGTGAGCGTGTACACCTGGGGTCGATGGTGAATACCACTAAAACAGAGAAGTCGCCTGTTATTTCCGCTGATGAGAAAACACTTTATTTTACCCGGAAAGATTTTTGGGATGAAACCTCGAAAGAAGCCAAAGATGATATCTGGTATGCTGAGCTTAATGAAAAGGATAGTACCTGGGGACTTGCAAAAAATGCAGGTTCACCCTGGAATACCAAAGAGCATAACTCTTTGGTAAGTATAAGCACAGATCATCATACTGCAATGCTTTCGAATAAATATGATTCTACCGGTGCTGTTGTTGGTAAAGGAATATCGATAAGCTACAAAACAAGCAGGGGATGGTCGATACCCAAAGCGATGAAAATAAAGAACTATTATAATCATAGTGAGTATGCAGAACAATGCCTGTCTCCGGATGGCAGTGTACTACTGGTTGCATGCCAGCGTGATGATTCATATGGAAGCAAGGATATACATGTGTGCTTTTTGCAAAAAGACAGCAGCTGGTCGGAGCCCCAGAATATCGGAAATGTGGTTAACTCTTTTGCAAGTGAAGTGGGACCTTTTTTAGCTGCTGACGGAATTACCCTTTATTTTTCGAGTGCTGGTCATCCAGGTTATGGTAGTAACGACATATTTGTAACCAGACGCCTGGATGATACCTGGAAAAATTGGTCTGAACCCAAAAACCTTGGACCAAAAGTAAATACGGCCAAGTGGGATGCATATTATACAGTTCCCGCGTCAGGAAAAAATGCTTATATCATTTCTTCTACTAAGGGAATGAAGGAAGATATTTATAAGATCAGGCAGGCAGAAGATGCTAAACCGGTTCCATTGGTTTTAGTTAAAGGTATCGTATTCAACAGCGAAACCAAACAACAAATGCCGGCGGAAGTAAGTTACAGCGAGCTGGGATCAACAAAAATATTGGGAAGAGCAAGCGCTGACCCGGTAACGGGAATGTTCCAGTTCTCATTACCTAAAGGGAAAAAATACTCGTTCCATGCGAGTGAAAAAGGCTTTATTTCTGTTCATTACAACTATGATGCGGCAGAATTAAATTCATATAAAGAAGAAACGATAGATCTATACCTTACACCAATAAAAAAAGGTGTTTCCATTGTAATGAACAACCTTTTCTTTACTGCCAACAAATACGATATTTTGCCTGAATCTTACCCGGAGCTGGATAAACTATACCTGATGCTGCTCGAAAACCCAAGTGTGAAAATTGAGATCGGCGGGCATACAAGTATCAACACATCGGGGGAAAAGTTTAACCAGGAGTTATCAACCAATCGGGCGGCAGCGGTAAAGAAGTATCTTGTTACTAAAGGGATCAGTGATAAACGCATTACTTCCAAAGGTTATAGCTACTCTAAACCTATTTATAAAACCAATGAAGAAGCTATCCAGGCAAAAAACAGGCGGGTAGAGTTCACTATTATTGATAAATAGTTTTTATGCAGGTTTTTTACGGCTTGCCCTTGAAAATACAATTGCCAGCACCACAATGGCAACAATCATAATAATTACAGCCAGTCCCAAAGCTGTTGATTGTGACATGGCAGGGAATAGCGTCATCAGGCAAAGGGCAATAAGGTAATAGATCAGTGTGAGTACTAAAGTCACTAACAATTCGATCAGCGGATCGGCCCCAGACTTATAATTTTTGAAGGTGTTTTGTAATTTCAAATGCCTGGCTTTTTGTTGCGCTCTTGTTTTTGATTTTAATTTTGAGATGAGCTGTTGTTTTTTTAGCTGCGTAAACTGTTCTTTTATTTTTTCTTTAAACGACTTAGTTCCGGATACTGGCTCAAAGTTTTCAGTAACTTTACCAGGAACTACTTCTTTTGAGAGTTCAGCAACTGAAACCGATGGCTGATTTCTATGTGTAAGTTGTTTCACATGTTTTGAATTCACATGTGTTGCCGAAGAATGATAGAAACCCGGCCGGTACCGTCGCTTTTCGAACCCTGCATTTTTCATCATGTTGCAGGAAGCAAAAAGCAAAATTGCACAAAGCGCGGGTAGTAATTTCATGATGCCGGTCAGCTTAATCAAATATAAGGATTTTTTAAGAAACCTTTTATATCTTAGCCTGATCATGAATGCAGGTATCAATCACTCCAGGACAGAGAATTATTGTATCGCATTCATTTTGTTCTTTTTTGTTTTAATTCCTTTCGTACGATTATATACAATTCCTCATACTGCATATTCTTCCTCACCAGGAACAGATGACTGGGATTTTTATTTAAGAAATGCTTTGGAAATAAAAAATGGAGGATTGCTGATTCCATCATTTAAAGATGCTTACGGATATCCGGGTGGATTTTTTTATAATTATTTTGTAGCGGCTTGCTTCACAGTTTTTGGCACTCATGTAAAACTGGTATATTGTATTCAAAGCATTTTATTGGGTTGTTCAGTTGTATTGATATTTCTTGCTTTCAGGGAACGCATGCAGACCCGGATCCGTTACCTGTTTCTTGTAAGTCTTTTTGTTTTCGCTTTACTGGATGTGAGCAGCAATTATTCCATGAAACTATTAAGCGAGAATCTTGCAGTATTCACTATTTCCGGCTTTGTTTATTTTCTTTTAAAAGGGATATCAACAGGTAAAACAATACATCAGCTACTTGCTGTTTTGCTGCTTGTTGTTTCCGTTCTTACCCGTCCTGCATTGCAGCCTTATGGAGTTTTATTCGCGCTATTACTAATGCTTTACTTTTTTATTTATAAAAGACGCGAACGTATGAAAGCCTTTTCCCTTTTAATTATCCTGCTTGTCGGAATTTCTGCACTCGCTATTCGTAATTATATAGTTTGTGGGAAATTCATTTTTTTACCTGCTTACGGAATGAACGAATCCTTTTCACAGATCAACCAATTGTCTTTTTCATTCCTGGTGAAAAAAGTATTATTTATGTTTGGATA
>DASWXS010000546.1:0-4374 GCA_036405375.1 Bacteroidia bacterium | reverse complement strand
TGAATTGTTCAGGACGCGGCGGGCAACCAGGAACGTAAACATCAACCGGGATAATACGATCAATTCCCTGCAATACACTGTAAGTATCAAAAATACCACCGCTGCTTGCGCATGCTCCAACGGAAATCACCCAACGTGGTTCAGCCATCTGCTCATATACCTGGCGAAGAGTGGGGCCCATTTTTTTAGCGATAGTTCCCATTACCATCAGCAAATCTGCCTGGCGTGGAGAGAAGCTCAAACGCTCCATTCCGAAACGTGCTAAGTCGTAGTTGGAAGCTACTGTAGCCATGAATTCAATACCACAGCAGGATGTAGCAAAAGGTAAGGGCCATAGTGAATTTGCTCGTGCCATACCAATAACATCGCTTGCCTTGGTTGCGAAAAAGCCTGGTCCTTCCATTCCTTCCGGAGCTTTGGCGATTTCTATTTTAGATCTTTTTGCAATTTCTTTTGACATGATATTTTTGATTTTTGATTTTCGATCTCTGATTGAACAAAACATCAGAAATCACAAAATCAACATTCATACATTCTTAATCTTCCCACTTCAATGCTTTTTTCGCGATCAGGTAGTAGAAGCCTACCAATAATAAAGCGATAAAGCTGAACATCTCAACAACGCCTACAATTCCAAGGTCTTTGAAATTAACTGCCCAGGGATACATGAAAATTACCTCCACATCGAACAAAACGAAAAGGATAGCAACGAGGAAGTATTTTACCGAAAACGGAAAACGGGCATTCCCCTTACTTTCGATACCGCATTCAAATACGGCATCTTTTACTTTTGATTTGCGTTTTGGCCCCAATAAATGAGTGGCTACAATGGTTGTTACAACAAATCCGAGAGCTACCAGGAACATCAATGCGATCGGCAGGTAGTCTATTGGTGTATTGGTCGTGTTCATACTACAAAATACGTTATAATAGACCTCAAGATTAGCGATTTTATTGGAATTCTTCAACTTTTGAGAGCTAATTTAGATTAATTACAAATAAGAAAAAAGGTTAATTGTTTTCGTCGTAAATATTGGGGGTTTGGACCGAAAAAGCGCTTCAAAAATCGAATGGAATTTATTGAACAGTACAACGTTCAAAAATGGGATTTTCAGAGTATGGTTTTAAAGAAATCCAGCTTCAAATAATACACTCGGTAAATTACCCCCGCAGATTTTAATATTGGATAGTGCAGAGCTGTCAGACTGAGCGGAGTCGAGACCTGACATTATTCTTATAAATTAATGATCGTCTTCGTTGATCACTTCCACATCGAGCTTACCAATTACGCGGAATTCGGTTCGCCGGTTATGCTGTCTTCCTTCCGGGTCGTCGCTTCCATCAGGCTTTTCGTTTGGAGCAATTGGTTTGCTTTCTCCGTAACCTACAGCAACCATACGTTTTTTATCAATCCCTTTTGAAATAAGGTAATTAACAACGCTTTCTGCACGTCTTTGTGAAAGTTTCTGGTTGTATGTATCAGCGCCTTTACTATCGGTGTGAGAAGAAAGCTCTACAATGATCTCCGGGTTTGCAAGTAACAAACGCAGGATGGTTGTATCAATTACTGTTTTAGAGTTTGGAAGAAGATCTGCTTTGTCGAATTCGTACTCAATATTCTTAATACGGATAGGTTCTTTTGGTAAAGAAGCTATTTCAAAGTTCCTGTCAAGGGTTTGATTTGTTGTAATATTCTTAGTGCTTACTTCCTGTCCTGAATTCAGGAAACCATCTCTTTTTACCGTCACAAAATAATCTTTATCAACCTCCAGGTTAAGGTCATACTTGCCATCTTTATTCGTAGCAACAGAGTTGATCAGTGTTTTTTCACCAGTAGTTTTATTCAAAAGGTATAACTCAACCACAGCTTCACTCAAACGTTTTCTGTGAGCAGAATCAGATACATCTTCCACTAATCCTTTAAGGTTAATATGGATGTATTCAGTATGCTTGTACGAATAAATATCATCACAGCAGGTAGCATTTTTTAAGGAATTTCCACCTTCGCGATTAGATACAAAAAAACCTTCTTCCCTGTTTTTGGAAATAGTATAAAAAATATCGTCAGCCCCCGAATTAATTGGTTTCCCAAGGTTTTCTGCATTGGCATTTCCTTTCGGACCTCCGGCAATTTTAAATACATCCAGTCCTCCCAACCCGGGCAATCCTTCTGAACTGAAATACAGTGTGCGTGTATCATTATCAAAATAAGGGCTTAATTCATCCTTGCTGGTGTTTACTTTTGCCCCTGCGTTTTTCGGTTCTTTGTATACTTTCTTTTTCTTGTCGTAAGTAAAATACCAGATATCTGTTCCACCTTTTCCACCCTCTTTACGGTTGGAAATAAAATAAACTACTTCGTTTCCTTTTGCCGGATCAATTGATACTGCTGGTTGTGTACTGTTGAATTTCGGGTTATTTATTTTATTATCCAGCTTAACCGGCTCGCTCCATGTTCCGTTCACATTTTCCGACATATAGATAGCACAGATCATTTCACCTGCCCAGTTTGGCTTGCAGCGTGAGAAGTACATTTTTTTACCGTCAGGGGTGAATGAAGCATTACCTGTGCTTTCCCCGGGAACATTGAAATTCTCATTCCATTCGCCTTCAAATTTCCAGTCACCGTTTACCTTTTTGGCAGTATAAAACTTACGAACCAGTAAATTGTTTGTATCACCTTCAATAGTATACTCGCGTTTGTCGGTTCTTAATGAAGAGAAGAGCAGGCGGTTTGTATCCAGTGATACAGGTGAAGCTTCTACATGTATTTTGTTTATGGTAGTATCGAGGTGCTGAACAATCGTTTTTTTGTCTTTTAATATGATCAGCTTTGCCGAATCGCAGTAGTCGATATCGTGTCCCAATGATTTCTTCAGCAATTTATCGTTGCCTTTATATTCCTTTTTAAATTTTTTAAGGTCTTCTTTTGCTTTATCGTAGTCACCTTTTGCTTTCAGCATTTGCCCATGATAATAAAGGGCGAGTTTGTTCTTTTCCGGATCGCTTTTATACGCTGTAGCGTACATAGCTTCAGCTTTTTTGTAATTACGTGTGTGACGATAACACTCGGCAAGCCTGAACTCTATATCAGCATCTTTCTTTTTGATTTTCAGGTATTGCTCGTAATAAGGTATTGCAGAGCTGTAGTCATTCTGGAGCATAGCATTTTTACCTGTTTTTTTAAGGTCGCCGGCGCTCATTCGTTTTATTGCCAGTGTATCTACCTGGGCGAAACCGGCAAACGAAATCAAAAACAATACTATATATATATGTCTAGTAACGATCACAAGGAATTTCTTTTTTAATTAAGCGTGTGTTCTTGGCTGTGTATATCAATGCAAGTTCCATCGCTCCTTTATAATCGGTTGCTGTGTGCAGCTTCGAAACATTCACATCATAGCTGAAGCCAAATGTATAGTTTAAATATTTGAAACCTGCTGTAAACATACCCGCATCAGTAATACGCTTAAATCCGTCTCTCCACATAAAGCCCGCAAAAACGGTATTGGTAAAGAATGGAGTTTGATTGAGTGTGTATTCTGCCGTAACGCCGGTTATCCAGTCGCTGGCCTTGGAGGTAGCGTCTATCATCGTATGCGGCTTGATGGCAAATTTGGAGTTCACATAATATCTTACTTCCGCGTGGTAAATCTGGCGCAGAGGTAGTTTATTATCATTATCTAAAAACGATTCGCGAGGTTTGTTGAGGTGGAACATAGCAAAGCCGAATTCTGCTTCCAGTTTTTGGAATCTTTTTGAAACCGAAGCCCCGGCATTTATGTCAAGGAATGTAGTTTTTTGATTAACACCCGTTTCATAGTTAGGAAGGGTATTGTCAAAATACCCGGTATTCCAGTTAAGCTGGTTAGGGAAAGAGTGTGCGTTAAAATCAATGCTTTTCATTACCAGGCCCGGCTGTATACCTACATTGATGTCAAAACCGGCAATTTTTTTATGTGCAGCACCCGAAATAAAAATTTTGTTCTGAACCAGGTTTCCTCCCGATTTATCATTCACAAAATAAATACCCCCGGATACTTTTTGATTCATAGGGTAAAAATTCATATCCGCTCCGGCCGACATGGTTTTGTATGCCTTATCAATTTCTTTCCACTGTGAGCGGTAGTTGATAAACCCCCTGTAGTCTCCCGAGTAATTACCCGTGTTTGCAGGGTTTAAGCTGTGTGGCGAAAAATAGTACTGGGTAAAATGTATATCCTGTGACAATACAATATTCGCACATAGAAAAAGCGAAAACAGAAGGGTATTTTTTGTTAAAACACGCATATAAGTTTACTAAAGTAATTAATATAATATTAATGAGCAAAGAAATTAGAGAAATCATTGGTCTATACAAATGGTTAAAAAACC
>DASWXS010000545.1:0-2344 GCA_036405375.1 Bacteroidia bacterium | reverse complement strand
GCCCACAGGCGGCGGATTTTTCGATAGGCCGGTTCCAGATGAAACCATCATTTGCTGAAGACCTGGAAAGACAGCTCCAGGCAAACGATTCTCTCGGGAAAATGTATAATAACTTGCTCACGTTCAAATCCAATGATGTAAAAGCTATTCGTACTGAACGCATAAAGAGACTTGGTTCTTTTAAATGGCAATTAATTTACTTAAATAGTTTCGTTTCCATCATCAATCAAAAATTTCCGGATAAAGAATTTGCTTCGCAAGCTGATAAGGTCAGTTTTTATGCCGCAGCTTACAACGGAGGTTATCACAAATCATCGAAAGAAATAGAAACTTCCGCCACACTCCGGTATTATCCTTATGGGACTAAATACAAGGGGAAACAATATTCCTATTCAGACGTTGCTGTTTATTATTTCAATAAAACGTTCGCACCGAAAATCTCCAACAAGTAAAACCCACACCACATGAAAACAACAAAACGAATTGCTCCCTACGTGGGAGTAGGAATCCTTTTAACTATTTTGTTATTCGCGGCCTGTAACAATCAAACAAAACTTTCAACGACATCTACCATATCGGTTGTAAAACCGGCCTTTAAAGGAATGGATGTTGTTGCCTCCAATTTCATTATCGACCCATCTGTAAGCGATACCATTACCACTACTTCCGGATCAAAAATCATTATTCCTGCCAATTCTTTGCTGGATGCAGATGGAAATCCAATAAAAGAACCTTGTGTCATTTCTTACCGGGAGTTTATGAATCCCGCAGATATTATGCTGTCGGGTATACCGATGAGCTTCAAAAGCAAAGACGCAAACATCAATAAAAATTTCACTTCAGCAGGAATGTTCGAGTTGAATGGAAAAACCCAAAGCGGAAAAGAAGTAACCATTTCAAACAGCAATCCATTATCTGTACAACTGGCTTCCAATATTAGTACACAAGGTTATTCCAATTTTTACCTCAACCAGCAAACGGGTGAATGGATCTATACAGGCGAAGAGCAGATGATCGAAAACCTGGATAAAATCAATCTCAATGAACAAATTGAAAAACTCAAAAAAACAAGTGTCTTTGCCGGGAAAAACTATTTCGTTATGAGCACTTCTGCCATGCTGGATATTTATTACAACGAAGACAGGAATAAGATCTATCGCTATTATGAACAACCGAAACCACGTTTACCAAAAAGACTTCTGCAATACGGTGTTACATCAAGCGAATTATATTGCTGGAACAACGCCATGCTCAATAAAAAAGAAGAAGCGGCCAGTTTTATTGTATGGGAAAATATCAGTGGGAAATCTTTTCCTAAATGGACAAAGGGAAATTATGCTACCGTTACCAATATCAGTGGAAATACTCACCAGTTAACAATAGCCGCGGAAGGCCAGGACACATTTAAAACAAAGATCAAATCTGTAATGCGCATTAAACACCTCTTCGCCTTTTCCCCTGAGCATTGGACTAATAGTTATGATGATGCCATGGCAAAAATAAAAACCGAAGAACAACGCCTGGCTGCCATGGCAGATGTTTTCAGAACATTAGAGGTCAATCAATTCGGTATATACAACTGTGATAAATTTTATTCAGTTCCTGAAGCATTTGTAGTAAAGGCGAACTTTATTTTTCCTGCAGGTAACGAAACGTTCAAGCCCGAAAAGATCTATTACGTAAGTATAAGGGATAAAAGCCTGATCACATACAAATACGATGAACTCACGGAAATAACTTTATGTAAAGATCCAAGCGCTGTGTTGGTTACTGTATTAAATGGAAATATGCTCGCAGAAGTATCTGCAAATGCGATGGTAAATATCAACAGCAACAAAAATGTAAAGGAACAGCGCACATTTATTTTTAAAGAAAAAATGAAAATCAATTCGCAGGACGATATCCGAAATTATTTCAAGAATATAAACATCAATACCTAAAACCACAAATGGCTTCTTATAAAAACAAGAAGCCATTTGTTTTATTACAAAATAAGCCCCAGCGGTGGCATCTGCTTTGTATATTTACGGTATCAAATTCACTTTCCAATGTACGAAGGTTTAAAAATTCCGGAAGCCACTATAATACAGAATGATCTTCGCAGTAAATTAGATACACGTGAACGTAATCTTCAGCTTACAACCATCGGTGGTGCTGACATTTCCTTGAATTTATATAGTACAACTATTTACGCAGGAATTATTTTATTGTCCTTTCCATCACTACAACCTATTGCCTATTCATTGGTAAAAGCGGAAACCCGTTTCCCTTATGTTCCCGGATATCTTGCTTTTCGCGAAGTACCGGCCTTGGTAAAAGTGTGGGAACAAATGGAAATAAAACC
>DASWXS010000544.1:0-9073 GCA_036405375.1 Bacteroidia bacterium | reverse complement strand
CATCAAATCCAAGATCAGCAAAGCTGGTAGCAATAACTTTTGCCCCGCGATCGTGCCCATCCTGTCCCATTTTGGCGATCATAATACGTGGCCTGCGACCTTCTTTTTCTTCGAACTGATCAGCTAATTTACGTGCTTCTGTAAAATTTTTATCCATCGATATTTCTTTAGAATAAACTCCTGAGATCGAGCGGATCTTTGCCTGGTAACGTCCGTATACTTTTTCAAGTGCATAGGAGATTTCTCCTAAACTTGCTCTTACACGTGCTGCATTTACGCTCAGCTCCAGCAAGTTTCCAGTTCCGTTTTTTGCAGCTTCAGTCAGTGCATCCAGGGCTTCCTGAACCTTTGCATTGTCCCTTTCCGCTTTTAATTTCTTTAAGCGTTCCAGCTGTTGAGCACGAACTTTTGTGTTGTCTACCTCAAGTATTTCGATGTTCGATTGTTCATCAGTAAGGTAATTATTTACTCCAACAATCACATCCTTACCACTGTCAATACGTGCCTGCTTTCGTGCAGCAGCTTCTTCAATACGCATTTTCGGAAGGCCGGTTTCAATAGCTTTTGCCATTCCACCTAATGCTTCTACTTCTTCAATTAACGTCCATGCTTTCTCTGCAATTTGCTGGGTGAGGTATTCAACATAATGCGATCCACCCCATGGATCCACAACTTTGCAAATATCTGTTTCCTGTTGTAAAACAATTTGTGTATTACGTGCTATGCGTGCACTGAAATCGGTTGGCAAAGCAATGGCTTCATCCAATGCATTGGTATGCAAACTTTGTGTATGCCCCATTGCAGCAGCCAATGCTTCTATGCAGGTACGTGTAACATTGTTGAATGGATCCTGTTCCGTTAAACTCCAACCGCTGGTTTGACAATGTGTACGTAATGCCATCGATTTCGGACTTTTAGGATCGAACTGTTTTACAATCTTCGCCCAGAGCATGCGTGCAGCACGCATTTTGGCGATCTCCATGAAATGGTTCATCCCAATTGCCCAGAAAAAGGATAAACGTGGGGCAAACGAATCAATATCCAAACCCGCTTTTATCCCGGTGCGGATGTATTCCAATCCATCGGCTAATGTGTAAGCCAGTTCAATATCTGCAGTGGCTCCTGCTTCCTGCATATGATAACCACTAATGGAAATGGAATTGAACTTAGGCATATTCTTCGATGTGAATTCAAAGATATCTGCAATGATACGCATCGATGCTTCCGGTTGGTAGATGTATGTATTACGAACCATGAATTCTTTCAGGATATCATTCTGAATAGTACCACTCAGTTTATCCATACTCACACCTTGCTCTTCAGCAGCTACAATGTAAAATGAAAGTATCGGCAGCACAGCTCCGTTCATCGTCATACTCACACTCATTTGATCGAGCGGGATCTGGTCGAACAGCACTTTCATGTCGAGAATAGAATCAATAGCAACTCCAGCTTTTCCAACATCACCTACCACACGTTCATGGTCACTATCATAACCTCTGTGAGTAGCAAGATCAAATGCAACCGATAATCCTTTTTGCCCCGCCGCTAAATTTCTCCTGTAGAACGCGTTACTTTCTTCTGCCGTACTGAATCCTGCATATTGACGTATTGTCCAGGGATTTTGTACATACATGCTGCTATATGGCCCACGTAAAAACGGAGCAATACCAGCAGCAAAATCAATATGCTCTGCATCCTTTACATCTTCTTTTGTAAAGCTGCTTTTAATTTTAATGTCTTCTGCAGTCAAAAAACTTTCGTCAACTTTTTCTTTTGACCTTTGGCTTTTAACTTTTGACTTATATTCTATTTTTGAAAAATCTTTACGCATATTCAGTTTAGGCGTTTACTTCTTGTGGTGCAAGAATTTCGTTGGTTAATGATAGAGCGTCAATTCCCTTTGTTTTTTTTATTCCTGTTGGTTTGGCAATTGGAGCATCTTTTGGATTTGGGAATTTATTTACGCCAATTAAAACACGTTTCCCGTTTTTATATGCATTTACCAATTCGTCAGCTTGCTGGTCAATTCTAGTTTTTAGCTTCCCGCTTTCAAATAATTGTATGAGCCCGCCGTTTTTTTCTATCTCCCGGAAATATTCCCATGCTTTAACTGCGATTTGTTCTGTAAGCGTTTCAATATAAAACGATCCGGCAGCCACATCTGCAACCTTATCCAGGTATGCTTCTTCTTTAAATATCAGTTGCTGATTACGGCTCATGCGGGAGCTGAATGAATTTTGTCCCTCAACAGTTTCATTAAATGCATGAATTATTAAACTATTGCACCCTCCAAGCACTGCAGCCATGCCTGAAATACTATCACGTAACAGGTTCGAATAACTGTCGAACTGTGAACGATATACATTGCTGGTTTCACAATGTATATATAGTTGTGGTTGTATCGAATATGCTTCAAAAACAAGCGCTGCCAGTTTCCTGAATGCGCGGAGCTTTGCTATTTCTTCAAAAAAATCGGTCCCGGTTGCAAGTGTTACCTGTATCTTTTCTGCCAATTGAATTTGACCCGCATTATCCAGCCAGTTTAAATATTCATTCAGGTGCGAAAGAGTTGCAGCCAGCTCGTAAGAAGCATTTGCCCCCGCATTTTGGTAAATGCTTCCATCAACACAAATAGTTTTCAGGCCTTTTGTATTCCGGGTATTTAATAAAAAAGTGAGCTCTTCTGTTTTATTGTTACTCATGCCCTGTCCTTTTTTCAGGTGCTGGCCTATTGAGTCGTAAACAATACTGCAATTCAGTTCTTCTTCATTTATTCCTTTGGCATGCAGGTAGTTTTTGAAACCGGTTACAAAAGCAGCAATGTTTTCATTTACAATAAACTGGATATAAATATGTGGAACGGAAATATTATCCAATAAGATGTTAAAGTCGTACTGTTTCTGAATAACAAAACAAAGCCCGGAAACCCCATTTTGTAAATTCTCCAAGGCCTGTTTGTTTGCTTCTTTTTCGTTTGAAACAAGTACACGTGCACAAATATCCCAGTTGGATGCAGTAAAAACAGGGTTAGTTTCTGCATGCAGGTCTTCCCTGGTATAAAATGGTTTTATAGTAATCCCGTTACGATTGGTTTTGAGTAAAGAATCAAAACGCGTTTCTTTCAGGTCTTTTTCTATTCTTAGCTTCCATTCACCCGCACTTACCGGCTTAAATTCACTGAACAGTTTTTTCATGGAATAATTATTTTTCCTAAGTTTTTAAACAGGTTCCAAAGTTAATTTTTTTAAATCTATTTTTGCCGCTGAAACCACTAATCGGGCAAAAAGTTGCTACCTGTTTTTAACTTTTTTTGCCGCGAAATAAATGGCTGAAAAACTGAACCTGATGAGCTTTACCCGTAATCTTTACCCTTTCTTTTTGGTATTCATTTTTTTGTTTGCTTCCTGTGGAAATAAAGAGGAGTTAACGAACGGGTATTCGCGGGCAGAAAGCGGGTTTTATTACAAATTGTGTTCTATCGGCGATGGCCAGAAAAATCCGGAGCAGGGAGATCTTCTCCTGTTGAATGTGAACTATAAAACACAAAAAGATTCTGTTTTTTTTGATTCAAAACACAATTCCTGGATGGGGTATTTTTTAGTGGTAGACAAAAGCAAAAAAGGTTTTCAGAGCTATATGGATGGAATGCTGGAAGGTGATAGCCTTATTTTCCTGGTGGATAGGAACATCTTTTTTAAAGAAATATTTAATACAGAAGTACCTTACTTCTCTCAAAAAGACAGCGTTGTAAAAGCCGAGCTAAAACTCGTTGCTATTATGGATTCCACTGAAATGGAGCTATATAAACATAGCCGGGCAATTGAAGTGCGCGAAAACAGTGCTAATGAAAGTGAACAAATACTAAAGTTTGCTAAAACCAACTGGAAGCAATACGATAGCATTCCACAACATCTCCTGTTTAAAATGATAAGAACCACAAGCGATTCAGCGGTTGTGGAAGGAAAAAGTGTATCCATGAAATACACAGGCTATTTCCTGGACGGAAGAGTATTTGATAATGCACAGTCTTTTAAAACCTTTGATTTTACTTATGGTTCGCAGCAACAATTGCTTCCGGGACTACAAATTGCTCTTGGAGTTATGCATAAAGGCGAAATAGCGAAATTTATATTACCTTCGCACCTTGCTTTTGGAGAACTGGGTAGTAGCGGAATTGTACCACCTTATTCGCCACTGCTATATGAAGTAGAAATTGTAGACGTAAAATAATGAATAAAAAAATGAATAAAGTTTTAATGGCTGCTACAAGTGTAGCGGCTTTGTTGTTAAGCTCATGTGGAAGTGGCGATGATCGTTTCCCAGGATTCGAAAAAACGGACACGGGTATTTACTATCAATTACACAAAGAAGGTGATGAAACCAAAACCCTGAATGAGGGCGATGTGATTTTTATATCGCAGGTTATGTATACAGATACAGATTCTTTACTCTTTGATTCACGTAAAATGGATCCTGCGCAAGGACCATATGCAGTAAAGATCGGGAAGCCGGTTTACCCTGGTGATATGTTCGATGCTATTAAAATGATGCACGTTGGCGATAGTATGACTTTTTGCTTAAATGCGAAAGAAATGTGGGACAAGGCATACAAACAACCACTACCGGCGTGGATGGATTCTACCTCTTACCTGAAATACAGCATTAAAGTGGATAGTGTTTACGGTAAAGAAAAGGTTGCTGAAATTGAAAAGCAACAGGAAGAGATGTACAAAAAGCAAATGGCAATGCAGGAGGAAATGATGAAGCAATACCAGGTGCTGGAAGACAGTTTAATGAAAGTATGCCTGAAAAAGCATAAAGTAAGCGTTAAGCCAACCGAAACCGGCCTGTACTTCATTGAAGTAGCGAAAGGTAAGGGAGAGAAAGTAAAAATGGGAGATAAAGTAGCAGTGGAATATGAAGGTACATTGCCTGATGGAACGATCTTCGATGGTTCAAAAGGTGCGCCTGAACCGCTTACATTTAAAGTTGGTGAAATGCCTGTGATCGCAGCATGGAATGAGACGCTGATGAAAATGAGCCTGGGCTCGAAAGTGAAGATCATTTGTCCTTCCAAACTTGGATACGGTCCACAGGGTAATGGTCCAATTCCTCCATACTCACCACTGGTGTTCGAGATGGAGCTGGTTAGCTTAAACGATGTAAAAGCTAAATAATTTTGTAATGTATAACAGCTTCCGGTAACACGAAGCGAAAATAAAATATAAACGTGAGTAACGATTTCTTATCTAAACAGGCCGACGGGATTTACGCTAAGTTTGAAACCTCTAAAGGAGATATCTTCGTGGCGCTCGAGTATAAAAAAACGCCAATGACAGTGGCTAACTTTGTTGGCCTTGCCGAAGGGAAAATAAAGAACAGACCCAAAGCGGAAGGAGTTCCTTATTATGATGGTTTAAAATTTCACCGCGTTATCCCTGATTTTATGATCCAGGGAGGATGCCCGCTGGGAACAGGAACAGGCGATCCGGGCTACAAATTCGGGGATGAGTTTGATAATACATTAAAACACTCCGGTCCCGGTATCTTGAGTATGGCCAATGCAGGTCCTGGTACAAATGGCTCCCAGTTTTTTATTACTCATGTAGATACACCCTGGTTAGATGGAAAACATACGGTATTTGGTCATGTGGTTGAAGGACAGGATGTAGTGGATAAGATTGCCCAGGGAGATGAACTAAAAAAATTAGTTATCCTTAGAAAAGGAAAAGAAGCGGAAGAATTCGACGCAGCAAAAGTGTTTGAGACTGAAAAAGGAAATGTTGCGGCTAAAGCTGCTGCAAAAGCAAAACAGGAAGAAGAAGCCAAGGCTGCTGCAAATGCTGCTGCTCAAAAAAGATTTGAAAATGCAAAAACAACTGCATCAGGTTTAAAATACATTACCGAAACAGAAGGCTCAGGAGCAGCTCCAAAAGCTACAGATAAAGTAAGCGTATTTTATCGCGGAACATTTACTGACGGAAGTGAATTTGATGGTAACCTGGGAGGAGAGCCTATTTCTTTTGGACTTACCCAGGTGATCCCGGGCTGGACAGAAGGTTTACAGCTAATGAAACCAGGTGGAAAATCTGTGTTCTATATTCCGTTTACATTGGCGTATGGCGAACGTGGTTACCCGGGAGTAATTCCACCTAAAAGCGACCTGATATTTGAAGTGGAGTTATTGAAGGTGAACTAATTTTTGTGTGGAACGATATTTGGAATAAGAACAACAAACAAACATAAATCGAGTACTAATGAAAAAACTATTCTTATTGATCTCCGCTTTTTTAGTTGTTAGCTTAGGTGCGATAGCTCAGAAAAAAGCAGCCAAACCAAAATTAAGTAAAGAAGACAAAGAGTTTTTAAATAAACAACAGGATGGTATTTATGCTAAGATAGAAACAACCAAAGGAATCATCTATACTAAACTGGAATATAAAATAGCTCCATTGGCAGCGTCGAATTATATAGCGCTTGCTGAGGGAAAAATGAAGAATAGTGCAAAACCTGACGGGACTCCATATTATGATGGAGGAAAATTTCACCGCGTAATTCCTGGCTTTATGATCCAGGGAGGTTGCCCTCTCGGTAACGGAATGGGAGACCCGGGTTATTCTTTTGATGATGAATTGGACCCAACAACCGAAACCGCGAAGAATGGTTACAAACGTGGTGTAATGGCAATGGCTAATCGTGGCCCTAATACTAATGGAAGCCAGTTCTTCCTGATGCATAAAGATTATGGTTTGCCTCACAGCTACACTATATTTGGTAGTGTTGTGCAAGGTATAGAAGTAGTGGACTCGATAGCTGCAACCCCGCGCGATAAAGGTGATAAACCTTTAACAGATGTGTCTATTAACAGTGTGCGTATTTTAAGAAAAGGAAAAGACGCAGAAGCTTATGATGCCGTTAAAGGATTTGAAGATGCCAAAATTGCAATAGCGAAGAAAAAAGAAGAGCAGCAAAAAGCGGCAATGGAAGCAACAAATAAAATCCTGGCTGAAAAATATGCTGATGCAAAAACAACTGCAAGCGGTTTACGCTACATTATGGTAAAAGAGGGAACAGGTGCACAGCCAACAGTTGCCAATAGCGTTGTTATTCATTACGAAGGCTCTTTACTGGTTGATGGTAAAGTGTTTGACGGATCAATTGGAAAAGGAGATCCTGTTACTTTCCCATTGAGTCGTATGATTGCTGGATGGCAAGAGGGAGTTCCGTTGATGAAAGCAGGAGGTAAAATAAAAATGATCATTCCTCCGAATTTAGGATATGGCGAACGTGGATATCCGGGAGTAATTCCTCCAAACAGCTGGTTAGTATTTGATGTGGAATTGTTTGATGTGAAATAATTGCAGATATAATAAAATTCGAAAAGTCCGGTTAAAAGCCGGACTTTTTGTTTTGTAGTTCAGGGTGTAGCGAAGCCCCAAAAAACCTTATATTTGCTAACTATGGCAGGCAATACATTCGGTACACTCTTTAAACTCACCACATTTGGCGAAAGCCATGGTGTTGCTTTGGGAGGTATTATCGATGGCTGCCCTGCCGGTTTGGAAATGGATCTGGATTTTATCCATTCCGAAATGCAACGCCGCAAACCGGGACAATCGCATATAGTTACCCAACGTAAGGAAGCCGATGAAGTAGAATTCCTGTCAGGAATCTTCGATGGAAAAACAACCGGAACACCAATCGGTTTTATTATTAAGAACGAAGATCAAAAATCAAAAGATTATGACCATAATATAAATGTGTATCGCCCATCACATGCCGATTATACTTATGATCAAAAATACGGTATCAGGGATCATCGTGGTGGCGGGCGCTCCTCTGCCAGGGAAACAGCTTGCAGGGTAGTAGCGGGAGCAATTGCAAAATTGTTGCTGAAGAAATTCAAGATTCAGATCACCGCATATGTATCGCAGGTTGCAGATGTGAAGTTGAATAAACCTTACAACCAACTCGATTTATCCAAAACAGAAAGCAATGCAGTGCGTTGCCCGGATGAGGTTACCGCTGGCAAAATGATCACACTCATAGAGCAAACCCGCAAAGCAGGAGATACAGTTGGTGGAATGGTTTCATGTGTTTGTACTGGTATTCCGGCAGGATTAGGTGAGCCTGTGTTCGATAAACTGCATGCCGATCTTGCAAAAGCAATGATGAGCATCAATGCAACAAAAGGTTTTGAATATGGTGAAGGATTTAACTCCGTTCTAAAAAAAGGATCCGAACTAAACGATCTTTTTGAAAATAAAGGAGGAGACATTCATACCAAAACAAATCATTCCGGGGGTATACAAGGCGGTATAAGCAATGGAGAAGATATTTATTTTAATGTAGCTTTTAAGCCGGTTGCCACCATTATGCAATCACAATCAACTGTTGATTCAGAAGGAAATGAAACCGAAATAAGCGGAAAAGGCAGACATGATCCTTGTGTTTTACCACGTGCTGTTCCAATAGTAGAAAGTATGGCGGCACTTGTATTGGCCGACCACTTGTTAAGAAACAAAACAACAAAATTAGATGAACTTTAAGAAGAACGGACTTTTACTGGCTATTGTAATTGCAATGCTGATCGGGATTGTATTTGGAGCGATCATCAATTCAAATAAATCGGGATCCTTTAAAGATGAAGCTCAGAAAATGGAGCAATTGCATAAAGGCAATGATAAGCATTTGAAAATTGTAAAAGCTGTTTTTAAAAAAGCAGAAAAGGATTCCAAGAAAGATACAGCTTCCGGTTTTTCTATTCTGAGTGATATATTTCTTCGCCTCATTAAAATGATTATTGCCCCGCTTGTGTTTTCAGTTCTTGTTGTGGGTGTAGCTAAGGTGGGCGATTTTAAGTCGGTAGGCCGGATAGGAGGAAAGACACTTATCTATTTTACATTTGCCGCATTGATAGCGCTCACCATTGGATTAGTAATCGTAAATATTTTTGAACCCGGTCACAAAATGCAGTTGGAAATGCCGGAAGCGGGAGCCGATACAGGAGTAAAAACCGGTGGGCAAACAGCAAAAAACTTTATCGCTCACGTGATTCCTCAAAGCGTTA
>DASWXS010000543.1:0-2654 GCA_036405375.1 Bacteroidia bacterium | reverse complement strand
GCTATTGCATCAACGTGTGTTCTTGAATCAGCATCCGCTACTACAAAGTAATCGGTAACCGGATTGGAAAGTTTGGTAAGATTCAAAACAGTGATGTTCTTCGCTTTTTTCTCCTGCAAACCGTCAATAATTGCTTCCAGCAAGGCATTGTCTTCCTTTTTGCTTCTGCTCTTTGCTGGTTTCTTTCCGGCTTTACCGGCAGCCTTACCTTCTACACGGGTAAACTTAGGAGCTGAGTTTACAATATTATTTGCCTCTCTCAACGCCAATTCTCTTTCTGATAAAACTTTTTTGGTTGTTTTCTTAACGCCGGCTTTTTTAGCCACCTGCTTCATATTTCGATTGGAAGGTGCTTTACGTCCTAAGGAAGTACCTGCTGATTTTTTAGCTGCCGCTTTTTTGGGAGCTGCTTTTGCTGTTGATTTCTTCCCGCCTGCCGAACCGGCAGGTGCAGCTTTTTTTGGAGCCGCGGCCTTTTTTGGAGCAGCTTTTTTAGAGGCTGCCTTCTTTGCTGTTTTTGCCATATGTATATGAAGCGGTTTTCCGCCTGTTAAAACCTTAATTTTCGTGTTAAATTAAGGCATTTTAATTGGTTTGCACAAAAATAATTAATTCTTTTCTTGTACGGTTATTCTATTTTTTTGCTTAACTTGGTTCTGTCTCTTTTTAGATACATTAACATTCCTCTTTTTCATTAAACAGTGCTTATTTTTGCTTCCTGATTTTTCACCTTGTTTAGCTTAAAACTCTGAATTAATGGATACTCTTTTTATAGGAAATAATATCGTTCGGTTAACTGAAGTTGACTCGACCAATAGCTATGCCAGAGCCCTGTTAAAAGACGTTAATGTACATGAGGGTATGGTAATCTGGGCAGATAACCAAACCAACGGTCGTGGACAACGGGGAAGCGTTTGGAATGCTGAACCGCTTGCAAACATTACATTTTCCCTCATTTTAAATCCCGGTTTCTTAAATGCTACCAATCATTTTCACTTAAGCAAAATTGTGGCACTTGCTATTCATGCTACTTTGACAGAAATACTGGGAACTGACAATTATGACATAAAAATCAAATGGCCTAATGACATTTTGGTAAACAGGAAGAAGATTTGTGGAGTATTGATTGAGCATATTTTCAGGGCTGATCATATTCACCAATCCATTGTTGGTATTGGGCTCAACGTAAACCAGGTAGACTTTGGCGAATTGGAAAGCAAGGCCACTTCCTTAAAACTGGTAAGCGGAAAGGAATTCGCCAGGGACGAAGTGCTAAGCAAACTTCTGAAAAACCTGGAAGTACTATACTTACAGCTGAAGCAAGGCAAAGAAAAAGAGATCAATATCAATTACCTGAAGTTTCTTCTGTATTTTGAACAGGAAACCAGCTTCAACGATCTCAAAAACAATAGTTCGTTCAAAGGTAAAATTGTAAACGTGTTACCTAACGGATACCTGGAAGTTGAATTTAATTCAGGAGAAAGAAGGAAGTTCGATATGAAGGAAGTTGGATTTGGATATTAACCTAATAAAGTCTGCCGCGGATTTACGCAAATTACGCAGATATTAAGATATTCCAATCCTTCATATAGACAGGAATCAGGTACTAATGTTAGCCTGGAAGTTGGTATCAGCGAAATCTGTGTAAATCTGCGGCAAAAAATTCCTTCCAAGTCAAAAATCACTTTATCTTTGCGCATGCAAAACGAAATGATCCTTATCCTTGACTTTGGGTCGCAGTACACACAGCTGATTGCGCGCAGAGTAAGAGAACTGAACGAATATTGTGAGATCCATCCTTACAACAAGATCCCAGAAATAACACCAAATATAAAAGGTGTTATCCTTTCAGGAAGTCCGCACTCGGTAAGGGAAGAAAATCCGCCAAAACCGGATCTTTCTAAAATCAAAGGTAAAATTCCACTTTTAGGAGTTTGCTACGGCGCTCAATACCTTGCTCATTTCTTTGGTGGTGAAGTAGGTAAATCATCGTCAAGAGAATACGGCCGCGCTAACCTGAGTTTCGTAAATACTCAAAATCCTTTATTCAAGAATATTTCGAACGAGTCGCAGGTATGGATGAGCCACGCCGATACTATTCTTAAAGTTCCTGATAATTATGAGATCACTGCGAGCACTCACGATGTGAAAATGGCTGCTTACCATATTAAAGGTGAAGAAACCTATGGAATCCAGTTTCACCCGGAAGTATATCACTCTACAGAGGGAATGCAGCTGATCAAAAATTTCGTATATGATATCTGTGGATGCAAGGGAGCATGGACATCTGAATCATTTATTGAAACAACTGTTGCTGAATTAAAACAGCAATTGGGTAGCGATAAAGTGGTGCTTGGTTTATCGGGTGGTGTTGACTCCAGTGTAGCAGCTGTGTTATTAAATAAAGCTATCGGACAGAATTTGTATTGTGTGTTTGTAGACAATGGCTTATTGCGTAAAGATGAATTTGAAAACGTACTAGAATCATACAAACATATGGGACTGAATGTAATTGGCGTTAATGCCAAACAACAGTTTTATGATTCGCTTGCAGGTTTAACAGATCCGGAGAAAAAACGTAAAGCTATTGGGAAAACATTTATTGATGTATTTGACCAGGAGTCACACAAACTAAAGGATGTAAAATGGCTGGG
>DASWXS010000542.1:0-6369 GCA_036405375.1 Bacteroidia bacterium | reverse complement strand
CGGTGTACAAGGGAATAAGATCATAAAACTCAGTAAGCTGTTTGTTCTTCATACTGATACATCCCCAGGTCAGGTGCTTTGTATCCGCTGGCCACTCGCCTGCCCAGCCATGAATACCGATTCCGCCACCTATACCGGTATTTTTATTAGGCTCTTTATTAGTGTTGTTGGCAGTGCAGATCTGTTCGCATTGTTTTTTAGTGATCGCTTTTCTTTTCAAAGCATCCTTCGCATCAAAATTATTCGGGTAATTCAAGCGCATAAAGCGTGGTCCCAGGAATTCACTATAGTCTCCACCAAAAGGGCCTTCCGTTTTCTGAATGATTTTATAAGCACCTTCGGGAAGTTTATTATCACCTTCCTTTTGTTTATGCCCGATCGGACTTTGACTTAATGCTATAGGATAGGTTTTGTGCAATGTGCCCTTTTTATAAACATACATTTTGTATTCATGTTTCATGGCAACAATAAGCAGCTCTTTTTCTTTAGGCACAGGAGTTTTCTTATGATCTTTAATGAACGCTGAAGGTTCCTCATAATGTTCCAATACCCAGTCTGCATCTTTATCATTGGAGCTTGGCCAGTAAGTAGTTTCGAAATTCTCCATGTTTTCTTTCCTGATCTCAAAATGTAAATGTGCCGGAAAACTGTTGTGGCCTGTTCCTACTGTACCAACCTGTTGGCGCTTTATTACTTTATCTCCCTTTTTTACTTTCAATTCATTTAAATGAGCATATAGCGAAAACACTGTTTTTATTTTCGTGTTTTCTATGAAACGATGTTTTACATACACCACATTTCCCCAGGGAGCACCATAGTCTTTTGCGTCTATTACTTCACCCGAGGCAGTTGAATACACGGGTTGTCCCAGTTCTGAATCGCCGCCACCCACTCCATTCCAGTCTTCGCCGGTATGAATGCCAAGGTCATATTTTTCTCCTGTTTTAGTGGCAATGTACCAACCGTTATAAGTCTTTCCGTCTTTATAACCTTTATACGAACCTCCTCCTTTACCATCGCCGAAAGGAAAAACAAAACCATCCACAATATCATCCTGGAAAAGATCGGAAGGAGCAAATGTTTTTGAAATGGGTTTACCTGCTGCAGAAACAGTTTCTTTTTCTGCATCCGATTTATTGATGCATGATATTACAGTGATCGCGGATAAGAAAAGCCCGACGAATAGTACTGTGGTTTTAGTCATAAAGAGTTAGGATTTGATCTTTATAACGGGTAAAAGTATTATTTGTTAGAGAAGGGATCTATTTAATAACGTTAATGTGTGTTAACCGGCAACAGGTTATTTGCAGTATGAATCTGTTTTTATCAGCTGAACTAGGCGGTTGTTCCAGGTCGTTGTATCTTTTATATCATAGTTCACCGAAAGAAAAACCACATCATCAGGCCTGAACCAGGTTACTTCCAGGAATTTTTGTTTATCACCAAGATTCGACCAAAAGCCTTTTGCATAAAAACAACTCGTTGACCTTACTATTTGCTTTTCCGTTACTATTTTTCCTTCAGCTTCACTTTCTTCTGTATAAGTATTCTTAAAGTAATCATCAATGGAAACTTTTGGATCAGCTCTGAACATTCCCTGGAGCACCAGTTCGTATTCTTTTTTCTTTTTGTTCCGGAAAACAAATTTAGCCCGTTCATATTCATTTTCCGTATCCTTTATATATTCAGCCAAAGGCAAAGGCACACAAAAATCAACCTGTTCTATATTGGAAAAAATCTCTAACCCATCAGTCAATGTAAGCGTGGGTTTTATGGTATCCTTTTCCCGAATAATTGAGTCAACTGCAGTTTGCTTAATGGCTTCATCTGTTGCCGGTTGTTCTGAAGTGCAGGCCAGGAAAAGGAATAAAGTAAAGATAATGAATAGCACTTTGGTCATATAGTAAAAGTAGGTATTTATTTGAAGAAACAAAAAAGGCTATCCCAAGGGATAGCCTCTCTTTTTTATTTTGTTGTGATTAACGAACTACTTCTCCGTCAGTAGTTAATTCCTGAACTTCGTAACCCAATTTTTTTACTTTTTCTAAATTGGTTTCTTTATCTCCAACCACCACAATAATCATGTTGTTGTAGTTAAGATTGTTTTTTGCTACCTGGTTAAGCTCTTCTTTGGTCATGCTATTCAGTATTTCATTTTGCTTAGCCGTAAAATCCGGGCTCAATTTGTAATCCATCAATTGCTTTAAGAAGAATATTTTTTGATAAGGTGTTTCATATTTCAATGCTTCGGAATTGGTGATACCACTTTTTGCAAAATCCAGTTCCTGCGAAGTAACACCGCCATCAACGTATTTCTTTAATTCTTCTAGGGTAAACATTAATGAAGAATCGGTTGAGTTGCTTCTCACTCCCGCGCTGATCAGGTAGTTTCCTTCAAACTCATTTCCTGCGAAACGCGCTTTCACTCCATAAGTATAACCTTTTACTTCGCGCAATAGTGTATTTAAACGGCTATTGAAATTACCGCAGAAAGGATAATTAGCAATGGTTGTTTTGTAGAAAGCACCGGTAGCATCGTAAGGCATACCTGCTGCACCAATACGAATCTCTGACTGCGCCGCTCCTTTTTTATCTACAAAATAAATTTTTGTTTTACCTGTTGAAGGCAATGCAGGCTGTGCTGTCAATACAGGGGCATCTTTTTTCCAGGTGCTTAAAAAAGTAAGTTGTTTTAAGATCTCTTCTTTTTTTGCATCTCCCACAATAATCACTTTTGTTACAGATGGTGCTATATGTTTAGCATAGTAATTCTTTACATCGTCCAATGTAATCGATTCTACAGTAGCAGCGGTTCCTGTAGTAGGATTAGAAAGAATATGTTTTTCGCTATATACCAATTTATTGAATACTTTATCTGCAATTGGTGCGGCTTGTGTATTTTGCAAAGCGATCTGGTCCTGTAATTCTTTTTTCACGCGTGCAAATTCTTCTGAATCGAATTTTGGTTTCAATAAAATTTCTTCCAGTATTTTAAGTGTTGCACCTGTATTAGCTTTAAGGCAGTTTACATTGATATTGATCTCGCTGCTGCTTGCTGATACGCTGATCTCTGATCCCATTTTTGCCAGTATGTCTGAAATTTCTTCAGCGCTGTGCAATTGAGTAGATTCGTTCAACAAATCTGCCATTAAATATGCCGTACCTGATTTCGCAGCGGTTTCGTAGCGATGCCCGGCCGCAATGCTCAATAGTATATTCACTTTAGGCACTTCTGAATCAGAGCTTCCCATTACCTGGATGCCGTTCGTCATTTTCTCTTCCCAGAAAGCAGGTGCTTTAACTACAGGGCGGGATTTGCCTTCAGGTTTTTTGCTCCAATCGAATGTTTCTGCCGTGTTTCGTGGTGTAAGCCCTGAATACTCAGCTGATTCTTTTTCGATAGTACGTGTATACATTTTCCAGTTATCAGGTGCTGCTATCAAATCGCTTTTACCTTTCGGAACACAACTAAGGATCACAGCATTCTGACCTTTGATATATTTATTATAAGCAGCAATGATATCTGCTTTGGTAAGTTTAAGGTAACGGTTCAAATCATAATCCAGGTAATTTGGATTGCCGGTAAATGTGTTGTATGCAGCTAAACGTGCACCTTTTCCTCTCACACTGGTAAGCGCATTATAATAATCGCTTTGTGTTTCAGCTTTAAATTTCTTTAATTCATCATCACTAAATCCTTTCGCTTCCCAATCAGCCAATAACTGTCTTACTTCTTTTTCCAGATCAGCCAATTTAGCATCTTTATTTCCACGAATCGTAACTTCAAATTTACCTGCCAGTTCGCTTGAGCTATTGTAAACACTTACCGAGCTTGCTTTTTGGTTTTTTACAAAGTTTATATAAAACGGTGTTGTTTTACCGCTGTATAAAATACTGCCCAACGCATCTAAAGCTGCTTCATCTTTACTATAAGCAGGAACAGTTGGCCATACCATTTTAATCATTGGAAATTTCACATTGTCTTCATAAGAAATGTAACGGTTTGCATCCAGTTTAACCGGGGCAACAGTTTGCGCTTTTACTTCAGGTCCAACAGGAATTCCGCTGAAGTATTTTTCTACTTTCTTCAAAGCCTCTTCGGTTTTTATATCACCTGCAATGGTAAGCGTGGCATTGTTGGGTCCATACCAGCGCATGTAAAAACGCTTAAGATCGTTTACATCCACACGGTTAAGGTCTTCAATGTAACCAATGGTTGTCCATGAATATGGATGTCCCTGCGGATACAATGCTTCCCCTATTTTTTCAGGAACAACACCATACGGAGCATTGTCATAACGCTGACCGCGCTCGTTTTTAACAGTAGCACGCTGTACCTCAAATTTTGGTTGGGTAACAGAATCCAGCAAAAATCCCATCCGGTCAGCTTCTAACCAAAGGGTCATTTCGAAATTATTGGAAGGAACCGTTTCAAAATAATTGGTACGATCGAGATTGGTTGTACCATTTAAATCCCCACCTGCTTCCGAAATATATTTGAAATGCATTTCATCACCCACATGTTTGGATCCTTGGAACATCATATGTTCAAAGAAATGAGCAAAACCACTTCTTCCCTGTTGTTCACGGGCTGAACCAACGTGATAGGTAACATCGGTATATACTACAGGATCGCTGTGATCTTCGTGAATGATAACAGTAAGACCGTTTTCCAGCTTATACTTTTTGTATGGAATAACCAATTTGCCTGGTTGTGCTTTCACTTCTTCAACAAGTTTAGCGGTACTCAGGCTTTTTTTTATAGGCTTTGACTCTTCCTTAACTTTAGTTGGAAGTTTGGAAGGTTGCTGCGCATGTGCAAATGGAATTACCACGAAAGCAAGTCCAAGTGTGAGTACATTTTTTTTAAGATTCATGTTAAAATTTTAATTGCGTTTTTCAATTACAATCATTGTGCCTAAAAGATTTCGGGCAGCCAAATATATAAAAAAATGTATCGAAAAACGGGCGATTGTGTTTAACGGAAAATAGGGTTTATAAATGACTATTGGGCATAAAAAATCCCGGGTCGACAGACACCGGGATTTACATTTTATGTATGAGAATACTATTACTCTCTCAATAACTCACGGGAGATAACCAGTTTTTGGATTTCGCTGGTTCCCTCACCTATTGTACAAAGTTTACTATCGCGGTAGTATTTTTCAGCCGGGAAATCTTTTGTATATCCGTAACCACCAAATATCTGAACACCTTCATTAGCTACTTTTACACATACTTCAGATGCGTAGTATTTAGCGAATGCACCTTCTTTGGTGATTTTCAATCCACGGTTCTTCATATCCGCAGCTTTGAACGTTAATAATTCAGCAGCTTCAATTTCGGTTGCCATATCAGCCAGTTTGAAACCAATAGCCTGGAACTGGGAAATAGCTTTGCCGAATTGTGTACGTTCTTTTGAATATTTTAGTGCTGCTTCGTATGCTCCTTTAGCAATTCCTAAAGAAAGAGAAGCAATAGAGATACGCCCGCCGTCCAATACTTTCATTGCCTGAACAAACCCTTCGCCTACTTTACCCAGGATCTGGCTTTCGTGAACACGGCAGTTTTCAAAAATCAGCTCGGCAGTTTCCGATGCACGCATTCCTAATTTATTTTCTTTTTTACCAGAACGGAAACCTGGTGTACCTTTTTCAATAACGAAAGCGGTCATACCGTGGCTATCACCTTTTTCACCTGTACGAACGATAACAACGGCTACGTTACCGGTGATTGCGTGTGTGATGAAGTTTTTGCTTCCGTTTATAACCCAATGGTCGCCATCTTTTACAGCAACTGTGTTCATTCCACCTGCGTCAGATCCTGTACCTGTTTCAGTTAAGCCCCATGCACCGATCCACTCTGCTGTAGCCAGTTTAGGAAGGTATTTTTTCTTTTGCTCTTCGTTACCAAATGCCATGATGTGGCCTGTGCACAAAGAGTTATGAGCAGCCATTGACAAGGCAATTGATCCGCAGATTTTTCCCAACTCAGTAATAGCTGTTACGTATTCGGTATAAGAGAATCCTGATCCGCCATATTCGTGGGGAACCAAAACGCCCATCAATCCAAGTTCTCCAAGTTTTTTGAAAACTTCAACAGGAAACTCCTGGCTTTCATCCCACTCCATCATTTTAGGTAAGATATGCTCTTTACCGAATTTACGGATCATATCCGCAATCATAACCTGGTTTTCATTCAACTGGAAACTCATCCCGGTTGCCTGCTCATTTAATAGTGCACTAGACATTGTATATTATTTGTGTGTTTAATTAATTTCTCATTTCCATTTAAAAAATCGAGCCCTACGATAAAAGTGAAGGCGCATACCTTTGCTCCAAATTGTTCTATAAGCTGTGCTGTAGCTGC
>DASWXS010000541.1:0-9915 GCA_036405375.1 Bacteroidia bacterium | reverse complement strand
ACAACTGTTTTTTATCCTGGGGATGCTGATTTTGTTAATTTCTGCACTCTTAGTACTGGTACTTCATATCCAAACGAGGGTTTACGAATCCTATATTGTATTGGATGGCTTTTGGAACGCCAGGAAGGTAAAACTGGACATAAGGAACATTCATACCGTTAAGAAAATGCGGTATAAAAAAAATATATTGCGCCGGCCGGTATATAATTTGCACACGAGGGGGGTTATTAAATTTTTCACTTCCGGCAACGAATTCGTGGAATTGCGTGATAAGGATGGTTTAATTTATAGAATTGGATCTCAACGTGCTGCCGAACTGGCCAAAGTAATAAGTAAATTAATCAAATAAAAAACCGTGGGAAATTGAAACCAAAACCCTAATTTAGAGTATAAAATTAACAGTAAAAACCTTAATTCTGCCTTGTATGGAAACAGCACAATACCAATTAATTGAAAAAGAAGCAATAGCTAACCTACATTTCCCGGAAGAAGATGTGCTAAATACCAAAGAAGAAAAAGCCCTTCGGACGGCTGACCTTAATACTGCAATGGCTCTCGGAAATCTCGAGCACAGTAAAATCCGTATCTATTTTGATGATGGTGTTTCACCAAAGGTTGTTGATACAACCGTTTGGGGAGTTACGGATAAAAGGGTATTGCTAAAGCAATCGATAGTGATCCCGATTCACCGCGTTGTTCGCATCAAATTTTAATGGCTCTGTTTTTGATAAGGAACCGGTATGAATTTTAAAATCTTTTTTTTCTCTGTTATTTGTGTTTTAACTTTTGGCACTGCATTTTCACAAGCTGCAGCAAACCCGGTTAAATGGGAATATAGTTACGAAGCTATAAATGAAAGTGAAGGTTATGTAGTTATTAAAGCAAAAATAGAGAAAGACTGGCATGTGTATTCGCAGGCTGTTGTAGCCGATGGGCCTATACCAACTTCGTTTCAATTTATTTCAAATGCCAGTTACGAACTGGTAGAGAAGCCCAGCGAATCGCCTTCAGAAAAAGTATATTCGGAAATGTTTGGCGCAGATGTGGCGAGCTTTTCGAACGAAGCTGTGTTTAAACAAAAGATCCGTCGAAAAACAAAAAACGAATTCAGTATAAGTGCCGAACTCGAATTTATGGCGTGCAATAATTCCATGTGCCTGCCCCCGAAAACCATTCCTTTTTTAGTGAATATCCCGGCAAAATAAGCCTGAAAAAACCACGTCTCCTTTTTTCGCGAAAATCCCGTATTTCTTGAATTATAGGGCAAATTATTTTAGCAGTTAAGCAATTTTTCCTAACTTCCATGCTTCAAACATGACCCTGTTGAAGTCCCATAAAACCTTTTTTTTCTTTTGCTGGCTTCTTGTCTTTAATGTCTCATTCATTTTTGCCCAGGAGAAAGGATACCTCGAATTTGCAGGTCGTACCATGAAAGACCAAAAGGCCCTGGGCGGAACTCACATTACCGTTTTCAAAGGCAACACAAAAGTTACAGATGTAACAACTGGCAAGAACGGTAAATTTATGTTCGACCTCGATCTTGGATTTGATTACAAAGTTACTTTTACCTCGCCCGGATGTGTCGACATGTACTGTATGATATATGCTTCCAAGTGTCCTGCCGACAAATCCATTTTTCCCATCTATGATATCGATGTCACTTTTTTTGAATACGGGAAACCTACAATTAATTATGAGAATTTCAAAAACCCTTTTACAAAGATCATTTTTGATGGAAAAAAAATATTTAAAGATGATGAAAAGTATGTAGAACAGTTTATTAAAAATCTATATATCGATTGGGAAGAGCTTAAAAAGATAGAAGCGGAAAAACTGGAAAAGGAAAAGCTGGAAAAAGAGATGCTTGCTAAATTAAGACTTGCCGAAGAAGAGAAGCTCCGTAAAGAGCAAATAGCCCTGGCCGAGGAAAAAGCAAAAGAAGAAGCAGAAATGCTGAAAAAGCAGTTGGAAGAGCAGAATCGCATCCAACAGGAAAACGACGCTAAAAATTTGGTGAACACAAAACAAAATGAAGCAAACCAGGCTATGGTAAAAGAAGAGATCAAACTTACTATCCAGAACGAGCAAAAGAAAATAAAGGAGAAGCAGAACAAAGCGATCAAAACAAATTATGAGAATGACCTGTTGAAGTTAGTGGCAGAGAACGAACGGAAAATGAAGCAACAAACCTTCGTGAAGGAAAGAGCAGACGCAGAAAAAAATGAAATCATCGAGATCTTACGACAAGAAGCTATTACAAAAGCCAAAGCCAATGAGATTCGTTTCGATAAAAAGGTGAAAGCAAAACAGGCCGTGTTGAACTCAAGGATACTTAATCATGAAATGACCGGGCTTGTAAAAACGGTTGCACATAACGAATCAAACGATCGAAAGTTAACGATCAAAACATTCCCTGAGGTAACCACTTACAAAGCAAAAAAAATGGTGGGGATCACAACCGATTCGGAGAATGAAACATTTAAAAACATCTATACAATAATCGTTTCAGAGGGCGATAAAAAAACAATATACAAGAAGGAAAAATACACCTGGGGCTTGATCTATTATTTCAAAGACGGAAAAGAAACAACAGAAGAAAATTATTTTAAAGAACTATCCATATACAATGTCCCCCTCTAAACATAAAGTATTTACAGCGATGGGCAGAATATTCTGCTTCATGCTCCTGTTCGTGTATGCGGAAAACACACATGCACAAACTACAAGTTTCATTACATTTGGTATGGAACAGGGATTGATCCAAAACCAGGTTGAATCTATTGTTCAGGATGATGATGGTAATTTATGGATCGCGACCATAGCAGGTCTTACCAAATACGATGGCGACAAATTTATTTCCTACACAAAAAACCAGGGATTGGCCGAAGACTGGATCACTACAACATACAAGGATAGAAAAGGAAATTTATGGTTTGGTCATTGGGCAGGAAGCGTAACCAGGTATAACAAAGAATTGAAGATCTTCGAAAACTTAAGCCTGGAAGAATACACACACTTCAAATCTATTCGCTGTATTAAAGAAGACGCTGTTGGTAAATTCTGGATTGCTACAGAAGGTGCAGGTGTTTTTATATTCGACCCGCTCAACAATAAAATGTTTGCGCTTACCATTAAGGATGGGCTTTCGAGCAACACGGTTTATGATATGGTTTTTGATGCCAATGATAATGTATGGTTTGCAACTGACCAGGGAATTGTTGTGTATGATCAATCCAAATCAATAGCGTCTCCCGAATCATTTACAAAAATTGACCAGGCTGCAGGACTTTTTAGCCAGAGCATAACGTGTTTATGGATTTCTTCAAAAGGAGAAATGTGGATGGGATCTGCCGACAAAGGAGTGGCCGTTATAAAATTAAGTCAGTCCATAGAAGCTATGAAGACAGCTATTGGATCACAGGTAATACTAAATGAATCAAATGGTCTGCGGTCGAACTTTGTAAAAACAATACGTGAAGACAAAGCAAATACGATCTGGGTTGGAACAATTGGCGGAGGTGTATCCAAACTTACCAGGACAAATAACGAGAGTTATTTTAAAACATACAGTACACGACAAGGATTAAACTATTTCAACGTAAATGCCATTTATGAAGACAGGGAAAAAAATGTATGGATCGGAACCGACCTGGGATTGAACCAATACAGGGGAGAGCGCTTGCAGGCATTTGACGAGGCTGATTCCATCCCGAATAATATTATCTGGAGCACCTATTGCGACCAGGAGGGTAATATATGGACAGGAACAAATAATGGCCTCGCAAAACTTACATTCAAATACGGAGCCAACGATTCTGAAACGCATTCGGTTAAATTGTATACCGGGAAAAACGGGCTCACAGCTAATGTGATCCTTTCCATTTTCCAGGATTCAAAAGGGAATATGTGGGTAGGTTCCGGATTCGCAGGTGCATTTATGTTACCTGCTGGTTCAGAAAAATTTGTTCAGTATAATTCAGCCAAAGGCCTGGCCAATGATATGGTATATTCTATTGCTGAAGACAAGGAAGGCAATATATGGTTTGGAACCAAAGAAGGTGCTTCCCGCTTGAATGTTGCGAGTGGAGAGATCCGCAATTTTACAACCAGCGATGGTTTGGGGGGGAATCATATTTACCGCATTCTGAAAGACAAAAATGGTTTGCTGTGGATCGGCGCACTTGGTGGGAATTTAACGGCTTACGACGGAAACTCTTTTAAAAGATACGATGAAACCAACGGTCTTAAACATCGCTTCATATTATGTATAGATGAAGATAAAAAAGGAAATTTATGGTTCGGTTGTTATGGTGGAGGACTGTATAAATACGATGGAAAAGTATTTACAAACTACAATGCAAAACATGGATTAAGCAATGAATCACCGTTTTCAATTGTTACTGATGCAAACGACAATGTGTGGATTGGGAATAATCATGGAATAGAAAAGTTTGATGTTGCAAAGAATCGTTTTATATTCTATGGCCGTAATGATGGTTTTATGGGTGTGGAATGTAATCCTAACTCAACCTGCATCGACAAACGCGGGAACATATGGTTTGGAACAATTATGGGCGCTGTTAAGTTCAACCCCAAAGAAGATATGCCGAATGAAATAGCACCTGTTACAAAACTGATGGGTCTGAAGCTACACCTCCAGGACACTATTTTCCCAAGCGATAATGAATTCAGCTACGATCAAAACAATCTTACCTTTAAATTCATAGGCGTATCGCTTACAAACCCCGAGAAAGTAAAATATGAATATACGCTGGAAGGATTTGACAGGGGGTGGGTACCTGTAAATCACCTGGTGCATGAAGCTACCTATACCAATCTTCCTGCAGGAAAATATATTTTTAAAGTAAGGTCTGCAAACAACGATGGTGTTTGGAGCGAGCCGGCTACTTATTCATTCACAGTTAAACCGCCTTTCTGGCAAACCGCTTTATTTTACGTATTGGTTGTAGTGTTTACTGTTTTCACCATTTTTGTTTACGACAGGGTTCGCACAAGAAAACTCAAAAAAGCAAAACAACAACTGGAGCATAAAGTAGAAGAAAGAACTATTGAGCTTGCAATTAAAAACGCGGAGCTTGCGGAAAGGAATAAAGATATTACTGATTCCATACGTTATGCAAAACGAATCCAGGAAGGATCACTGTTGCATCACACGGATTTTAGTAAAATAGTTCCGGGATCTTTTATTGTGTTTAACCCCAAAGATATTGTGAGTGGGGATTTTGTATGGGCAAAACATCACAATGACGCTTTATATTTTGCAGTAATTGATTGCACCGGCCATGGGGTGCCGGGTGCATTCCTGAGCATTGTGGCAAACAATCTCCTCGAAAAAACATTTGCAGAGTGTAAAGATCGTGAACCTTCTAAATTATTGGATCATTTAAGCTATGTTGCATCTACTGCACTTCATTCAACTACTGATGGCTACCAGTTGAGAGACGGAATGGATATTGCATTGTGTAAAATTGATAAAGGTTCTGGTCGCATCGAATTCGCAGGAGCATATAATTCTTTATACCTGGTTCGCGATAATAAACTTGTTGAATATCCTGCGGATCACGTTTCAATTGGTGTGACCGGGGAAGGTAAAAAATACACCAACCACTCGTTTACTATCGAAAAGAATGACCTTATTTATTTGTTTACTGATGGATTCGCAGACCAGTTTGGCGGTGATAAGGGAAAGAAATACAAATACAGTCATTTCCAGGAATTCCTCGTAAAAATAAATACACGCGCTATAGAAGAACAAGGCCATTTATTGGAAAAAGAGTTCCACGAATGGAAAGGAAAACTGGAGCAGATAGATGATGTAACAATTGTTGGGGTAAGATTATGAAAAGGTTATTGTTGATCCTGGTATGGACCTGGTATAATGCAGGCATTGCCCAAAACTCCTATTATGGATCCCTTGGAGTTTCATTGGTAGGAGACAGGCCGCAATTTACCGAAACAGGTTCTTCCATCTCCGAAGCAAGTTTTAAATGGTTTGGGTTCAGCGGAAGTTTTGATTTTCAAACAGCAGATAAAAACGGTTTTTCTTTTGAGATTTCAACACGTACCTTTGGACGTTCGTTTGCGATTGCAGGTCCGTTTGGAAAACTGGAGCGCTCAAAGTATGGATTTCAGATTGGAGTAGGCCGCGTTTCGGTTTATCATGCTTTTGACCTTTTAAGCGACAAGCTGCACCTGGAGCCACGTGTGGGGATTGCGTATGCTAATATTATTGGAGATAAAGGAAGAGACATGTCGGGAAAGCTAAGCACAGCAAATGATTCGGTTAGGTATTGGACAGAAACCAATTATATTACCCGGCAGTATTTTTTGTTTTGCGGAGGGTTGAGTGCGGATTATTCGATTGCAAAACGTATCAGGATTGGATTGTTTTATAATTGGAATGCCGGTTTAAAAAATGTGTATGTAATGAAAATATATGCAGCACAAAATAATGATCCGTTAAAAAGCAACACCCAAACCTATAATGGTACTTATAGCGAGTTTGGGTGTAAACTAAAATATAAGTTAAGTAGCTAAACATATGAATGTATTATATCCAAAAAACTGGAAAGATTACGAACTAATTGATTGTGGCGATTTTGAAAAACTTGAACGATTCGGAAAGTATATTACTATTCGTCCGGAACCGCAGGCGGTGTGGCAAAAGCGAATGAAGTATGCCGAATGGGAAAAATTGGCACATGTGAAGTTTGTTCCCAAATCAAGTTCTTCGGGCGATTGGAAAAAGTTAAAACAAATGCCGGATCAATGGAAGATTTCCTATACATTATTGAAGGAGGCAGAACTTACATTCCGATTAGGGCTCACCTCATTCAAGCACGTGGGCGTTTTTCCGGAGCAGGCTGTTAACTGGGATGTGATCTATTCTTTTTTAAAACCTATCCCTAAAGCAAAATTTTTAAACCTCTTTGCATATACCGGTGGCGCTTCAATCGCCGCAAAAGCCGCAGGTGCGGATGTTACGCATGTTGATTCCATTAAGCAGGTAGTAACCTGGGCAAACGAAAACATGACTAATTCCAAACTCGATAATATCCGCTGGATGGTGGATGATGCATTGAAGTTTGCGAAAAAAGAAATCAGGAGAGGAAATACTTACCAGGGAATTATTTTGGATCCACCTGCATTTGGTCATGGCCCTAACGGTGAGAAGTGGAAGCTGGAAGATAATATTCTGGAGATGATGGATACAGTGCTTCAACTTGTTGATACGCAACAGCACCTGTTGATCCTTAATGCATATTCTTTAGGGTTCTCTGCTTTGGTTGCAGAAAACCTTTTAAAACCTTTTGCAGATAAAAACAAATCGGAATTGTCGATCGGTGAATTATACATCCCTGCAACTTCCGGGGTAAAGCTCCCGTTGGGTGTTTGGGGACGATTAACCAAGCAGGCAGGAAAATAATCAGGCAATTTTTTTAAGAGCTTCCTGGTAGATTTTTTTAATGCTGTTTTTTTCTTCCCGAAGAATAATGGCATCTATTGCAGGAACCAGTTGCTTATTTTCTTTGGTATTGAGCTTTACAATTTCGCCCAGGGCAAATGCAGCAGCCCATCTTACAACTGTTCCGGTGTGCTCAGTGTTTTTTATTAAAGCAGGTATAGCTTCATCAAGTTTAGATGAAAAAAGATGAGCGGTATTCCCGATCACTTTTGCAGATTCCCATTTCACACGTGGTGCCTTTTCACCCAAAGCGGAAACAACAAAATCAAAAGTGTTTTTATCAATAATTTTCGGGTTACTTTTAGTTGCAAATTCAAGTGCTTCTATGCAGGTGGCTTTTTCTGCATCTTTTGCGAGAGTAGTATAAGTAACCAGGGAGCCAAGGCTGATCTCTTTTGATGAGATCAGCTGACTTAATGTTTCTGTTTTTTCTTTTGGCTTGATGCTTTTATCGGCAAGCAAATCTTTTATCGTCATTGCTCCGGATGGTCTATTCGAAATACTCTTTCATTCTTTCAAAGAACCCTTTTTCTTTCCGGTTTGGATTCGGTTGAAAGTTTTTGGAAGCACGTAATTGTTCGAGTATTTTTTTCTCTTCGCTGCTTAGTGATTGTGGTGTCCATACATTTATGTTTACCAGCAAATCGCCTTTACCATATGAATTGATTTCAGGCAGACCTTTGCCTTTTAAGCGAAGTACTTTTCCGCTTTGTGTGCCCGGTTCAATTTTAATTTTTGCTTTTCCTTCTACCAGTGGAACTTCTATACTTGTTCCGAGCGCAGCGTCAACAAAGTTCACATAGCAGTCGTAAAACAAATTAGAACCGTCACGTTTTAATTCCGGGTGTTCTTCTTCTTCAATCGCAATGATGAGGTCACCATTAACGCCGCCTCTCACTGCCGCGTTACCTTTGCCCGACATCGACAGCTGCATTCCATCTGCAACACCGGCAGGTATATTGATCGAAATAGTTTCTTCTCCTCTCACAACACCATCTCCATGGCAGGTATTACATTTATCTTTTATAATACGTCCTTCGCCATGACAGGTAGAACAAGTGCTTTGTGTTTGCATTGCTCCTAAAATGGTTTGAGCAACACGTGTAACCACACCTTGTCCGTTACAGGTACGGCAGGTTTCGTAAGAACCGCCTTTTGCACCGCTTCCCGAGCAGGTGTTGCAGGCAACCATTTTGGTCACCTTAATTTTTTTCTCAACACCGTTGGCAATTTCCTGTAAATTCAACTTTACTTTAATTCGAAGATTCGTTCCACGGTTAACGCGTCTTCCACCTCCGCTGCTTCTGCTTCTTCCTCCGCCAAAGAAACCACTATCGCCAAAAATGTCGCCGAACTGGGAAAATATATCTTCCATGTTCATACCACCGCCATGGAATCCGCCTCCGCCACCTGCTGCGCCGCCAACACCCGCATGACCAAACTGGTCGTAACGCTGGCGTTTTTCCGGACTGCTTAATACCTCGTATGCTTCGGCAGCTTCTTTGAATTTTTCTTCAGCAGATTTATCATCCGGGTTCTTGTCCGGGTGATATTTAATAGCCAGTTTACGATAAGCCTTTTTGATCTCATCGTCAGACGCACCTTTGCTTACTCCTAATATTTCGTAAAAATCTCTTTTTGACATTGTGTTTAGCTTAACTTCCTGTTACAACTTTTGAGAAACGGATCACTTTTCCGTTCAATGAATAACCTTTTTCAATCTCGTCGATCACTTTTCCTTTCATATCGTCACTAGGGGCCGGAATGCTGGTGATAGCTTCCATCAGGTCTGCATCAAACGGTTTTCCTATAGCTTCCATTTCTTCCAGGCCTTTTTGTTTTAAGGTGCTTTTAAATTTATTATAAATAAGTTGAACACCTTCTGCAAGCGCTTTAACATCCGTTGCGTTTTCGTTGGCTTTCATCGCGCGTTCAAAATCGTCGATAACCGGTAAAAATGCTTTAAAAAACTCTTCGCCCGAGGTTTTCATCAGGTCGATTTTTTCTTTTGAGGTTCTTTTCCTGAAATTGTCGAATTCTGAGAACAAACGCAGGTATTTATCGTTTGCCTCTGCCACTTTTGCCTCCAACTCCGCTATTTTTTGTTCATTTACAAGAGTTATGTCAGTATGGCTTTCCGAATTGGCTGTTTCTGTCGTATTTTCAGTTGTGTTTTCGGTTGAATCGCTATTGTTTTGTACATTTTCTTCTGTGTTATCGTTCAACACCCCGTCGTTCTTACTGTTCATTGATCGTATCTTTTTTATAAAATTCTTCACTTTGTTGTTTTCCTTCTGTCAGGAAGAGAGTTCAAATATATTGCCAGCAAAGATAGGTGGAAAAAATGGCAGGAATAATAGTTTTTTACCACTAAGGAGCTAGGTCCCGCTAAGAAACACTAAGGTTCCAATATCCACTTAAGCAAGCTG
>DASWXS010000540.1:0-3725 GCA_036405375.1 Bacteroidia bacterium | reverse complement strand
ACTCCAGTGAACAGACCTATCGGTATAAAAACGGATCGAATCATAAGCAAACGTACTTGTATAGTTGTTGATATAATCATACAGGAAAACCTTGTTGTTATTTTTAAGTACAAGTTTATTCTCGATGTAATAATTATCCTTTGCAACTCCACCTATTCCGTCATATTCAGAAATAAGTATCATTTTCAGGTTCTTGTCCCACAATGCATATTTTTCATTCCTGATTACAAGATGTGCGTGAACCGTATCTTTTCGTGGTGGAATATTCAGCGACTGTGAGCTGCGGTCAAACAATTCCGGGCTGATATAATCATATTCAAAAGGCCTTATCACCCTGTTATTAAAATCAATGATGCCATATTTTCCTCCTTTTTTTGCAACAAAAACCGAGTCGTCAAGTGTGGTAGTATATAAATAAGTTGTATCACAGTCTTTGCAGTTGGATTTCAGGTCGCCCCAGTATGGATCGATGATTTGCGCATAAGCTCCGCTGTAAACAGAAACAGTAATTATAGTTATAAAGCGGGCAATAAAACCAAAAGTATTCATAACACAAATATACAATTCGCCCCGCTCCCTAATTCTCCTAAAAATCAGGAAATCTTACCCGGTAAATCAACAAAAAATGCCTATTTTCGCATCCAATATGAGTACAGCAGAAGATCAATTCAAAAATGTTATTTCCCATGCCAAAGAGTATGGATATATTTTTCAAAGCAGTGAAATTTATGATGGTTTAAGTGCAGTTTATGATTATGGTCAAAACGGTGCCGAACTGAAAAAGAATATACGCGACTACTGGTGGAGAAGTATGGTACAAATGCACGAAAATATCGTGGGTATCGACGCGGCTATTTTTATGCACCCAACTACATGGAAAGCCAGCGGGCACGTGGACGCATTCAACGATCCATTGATAGACAATAAAGACAGTAAAAAACGTTACCGTGCCGATGTGTTGATTGAAGACCATATGGCAAAGATCGAAGACAAGATCAAAAAAGAAGTAGCAAAGGCTGCTGCCCGTTTTGAAAACTTTGATGAAGCTATGTTCCGCAGCACAAACGGACGTGTTTTAGAATACCAGAAAAAAATTGATGAGATTGAAGCCCGTTTCAAAGCTGCGCTAGAGAACAACGACCTGGCAGATGTAAAGCAGATCATTGTTGACCTGGAGATCGTTTGCCCGATCAGCGGAAGCCGCAACTGGACGGATGTTCGCCAGTTCAACCTGATGTTCTCTACAAGTATGGGATCGGTAAGTGAAGATGCCAGCACAATTTATTTACGTCCTGAAACTGCCCAGGGTATTTTTGTGAATTATCTGAATGTGCAGAAAACAGGAAGGATGAAAATTCCTTTTGGTATTGCACAAACCGGTAAGGCTTTCCGTAATGAAATTGTTGCACGACAGTTTATATTCCGTATGCGTGAGTTTGAACAAATGGAAATGCAGTTTTTCGTTCGCCCGGGAACTGAAATGGAATGGTATGAAAAATGGAAAACAACCCGTCTTGCGTGGCATAAAGCGCTTGGTATTGGCGACCATAAATACCGCTTCCACGATCACATTAAATTAGCGCATTATGCAAATGCAGCCGCAGATATTGAATTCGAATTTCCGTTTGGATTTAAAGAGCTGGAAGGAATTCACTCCCGTACTGATTTTGATTTGAAACAACACGAACAGTATAGTGGAAAGAAATTACAATACTTTGACCCTGAACTGAACCAGAGTTATGTTCCTTACGTAGTGGAAACATCTGTTGGTTTAGATCGTTTGTTCCTTGCTATCCTTTCTACTTCTTACAAAGAAGAGACATTAGAAAATAATGATTCCCGCGTAGTATTGAGCTTGCCTCCACAATTAGCCCCGATTAAAGTAGCTGTGTTTCCATTAGTGAAGAAAGATGGTTTACCTGAAAAGGCAATGGAAATCATAAACGCGTTGAAGTTCGATCACAATATTACTTATGATGAAAAAGACACTGTTGGTAAACGTTACCGCAGGCAGGATGCTATTGGTACACCATATTGTATCACTGTTGATCATCAAACCCTGGAAGACAATACCGTTACCATCCGTAACCGTGATACCATGTTACAGGAACGTGTAAGCATTGATGACATTCCTGCATTGGTAGATGAAAAAGTAAGCATGAAACATTTGCTGAAAAAGATCAGTTAAAATACATTCTTAAATTTGTAAAAGCCGGGGAGAAATCTTCGGCTTTTTTGTTGACATATATATGATAACGGGTTTACCACTTATGTATTTCACACCATCCTTTCATTATTTCAACTTATATTTGAATAAATATCCCGATTATGAAAAAAAATCTGTTCACATTTATATTATTATTTACAGTATTATTCATCTATGCCCAAAAGGAAAATCCATTATATAACAAATCTTTAGCAGATTCTTTAGGTGCTGATGATTATGGCATGAAGAATTATGTATTTGTAATTCTGAAAACAGGACCTGCCGATAAAACCATTAAGAATAAAACAGTGCGGGATAGCTTGTTTGCAGGCCACATGGCAAATATAGAACGACTTGCAAAAGAAGGTAAACTTACCGTGGCAGGTCCTTTCGGTAAAAACGACAAAAAATACCGCGGACTTTTTATCCTGAATGTAAAAACAATTGAAGAAGCCAAAGTACTCCTGGATACAGATCCAACCATAAAATTAAAGATCTTTGATGTAGAAATGGTTCCATGGTATGGATCGGCAGCATTACCAATGTATTTACCATATAGTGAAAAAGTTGGAAAGAATAGTTTTTGAGTTAGGTTTTGTTAATTGCATTTGAATATTGTTGAATGCTTGTCAACAACATTCAGGAGATAAAGGTATATTTTATGTTATCTTTAATGCAACCCAAAATTATTTATGACGATTCAAACCGTTTATCAGCAGGCATTACGATTCGCCGCACAAAAACACACAGGACAAACTCTTCCCGGAACAGATATTACATACGTAGTTCATGTATGCAATGTTGCCATGGAAATAATGATAGCAGCACAACAAACCAAAGAGTTCAATCTTCCTTTTGCATTAAAGGTTGCATTATTACATGATACACTGGAAGACACTGATGCTACTTTTGATGAACTGGAAATACATTTTGGAAGCGAAGTTGCACATGCGGTAATGGCACTTTCAAAAAGTCATTTATTACCAAAACACGAACGGATGAATGATTGCCTTTACAGAATTAAGCAACTCTCAAAAGAAGTAGGTGCTGTTAAGCTGGCTGATCGTATCATCAACCTGCAAAAACCACCTAAGCACTGGAGCCTTGAAAAAATCCGTGAATACCAGAAAGAAGCAATCGTAATCCTTCAGACTTTGAGAGGAAGTAACGACTACCTTGAACTCCGTTTAAAAGAACGGATAAAGGAATACGCAAAATACTGTGTGGTTCTTGTTACTGAATAATTGAATACGATTTTAAGTTTTGCTCTCCCCTGCTCTTCTTTTGAGCCAAATATTATTTACAGCAATAAATGAGAAAGGCAAAATCACAAAAGTGACCGGGATAAAAGAACGGAATCCGTAAGAATCAACTGTAACAAAAAATATCGTAAATCCGCAAAACACCAGGATAAAAAGATGAAGCGGCACTTCGCTTAGGTTGTATTTTCTGCTGCGGATCATTAAAACAACATACGTTATATATCCAATCCACATCAGGATCCAGTGTGGCCTTATTC
>DASWXS010000539.1:0-5320 GCA_036405375.1 Bacteroidia bacterium | reverse complement strand
GTAAAGATTCCAGCGATTCTTTCAGGTACTCCGCTCTGTTAAACGTTGGAATACCAATGCTTATTTTTTCCATTTCACCTTTCTTTTTTCAGGAGGATCTCCTTCGCTTTTAGCCTGATCTCCCTTAAAACAAATGTATTAATAAATAAGCAAATAATTGTGCCAAAACCAATTAAAAGGACATTAGAAATCCTGTTCAGGATATTCAGATCAAGCAGCCATTTATAAGAAAACAGGAATAATCCATTCAAAATAACCGGAACAAGTGCACCGTACAAATACCAGTTAATTTGTTCCTTCTGCAATATTTTTCTATGAATGATATAAGGCAGAATAAGCACCCAAATTCCATTTAGGATCAGGGATGATGAAGCACCTCCTATGGCTCCATAATTCAAAGTTAACCATATGGTAAGCGGAGTTAGTATAATGATCATTACAATGTTTTGCAGCAAGGCATATTTTGTCCAGCCAAAAGCCAGTGTCAGCTGATAAGGGATATTCAACAGTGCGTTCAGTCCCACAGAAATTGTCATTACTGACAGGGTAATCCAGGTTTCATTGCTGATGTAAATATTATGTGTTAGAAAGAAAAGAAGCTCATTGCTGAAGAATGCCAGGGTTAGTGTAGCAGGGATAATCACTAAACTTACAATCTGGTAGGCGAGGCGATAAGTACCTCTTAATTCTCTTGATTTTTCAGGAAGCGTAAGCCCTGTAAATTTTGGGAAGAAAGTTTGATTAATAGGTTGAATGATTTGGTAGATCAACACAACGATTGAACCTGCTAACGAGTAGTAACCGAATTCTTCCAGGGATAAAGTTTTACTTAGAACGATCCTGTCTATTTGCCCCAATATTAATGCTGTTATACTTATCCCGGTTAGTCCTGCAGCATATTTCCATACGGATGACAATTCTGTTCGGGAGAATAACGGTTTTCTTGTTCTGGCGGGCAGGCAATACCAGAATGCAAATTTAAAGACTACAGCTTGCAAGGAGTTAACGACCAGGTTCCATACAAAAAAAGCGGTGAGTTTATCTGTCGAATAAATTAAAACAAGCAGGGAACCGAAGTATTTTATTATAGCAAAAATTATTTTCAATACATTCAGGAAGGATTGCCGTTGTAGCCCCACAAATCCACCCGAATAAAATCCGATGGGAAAATAGAACACCAGTGAACAGCTCAATAAAATGAAAACAGTAACGATTTGCGAGTTGCTTAGTAAAACAGGTTTAACCCAATGGTTTGCAATGAGTGGTGATACGGCTACTGCAATTATCCCAATCACCAGGGCTATTAACCAATAGATAGAGCCAAGTGTTTTTACCAAATCGGCAATTTTGTTGGAGTCAGAATCAGCTTTCCCCGAACGCAGTGCTATTTCCCGGGAGAGAGCGCCTCCCAGACCAGCGTCCAGAACAGAGAGGATTCCCTGGAGGCTGGCAAAAACACCAATTAAACCATAACCTTCTGCTCCAATATACTTTAAATAGATCGGAACAAAAATGATGCTTAATATCACGTTTAACCCACTCGAAAAATAATTCATAAATAAGGTTATTCTTATTGAATTTATTTTCAGGATTTTTTTCATCAGGTTGTATACGTGTTAAATTAGGCATTTTTATTCCATGTATGAAATTAAGGGCCAGGCAAACAAAAATAACATGAATCTGATTGAGTTACAAATAATTTAGTAACACATGTAAGATTCATTAAGTAAAGTCGGATGTTGCGAAAATTAATTAAATTCGTTACGTTAAATGAATTACCCTGGTTTTCAAGGCATAAAAGCAATGCATAAAAATAACTTTGATTTTCTCAGGCATTTATTTGCAATGTGTGTTGTTGTTGCGCATTGTTTTCCACTTTCGGGCAATGGATATTGTGATTGGATGTGCCAGGCAACAGGCGAGCAGTTCGATCTTTCACAGTTTGGTGTAAAAGGATTTTTTATCATAAGTGGTTACCTGATATTTCAAAGCCTGGAGCGTAGCCAAAGCCTTTTCGATTATTATTGGAAAAGAGTATTGCGTCTGTTCCCGGGATTGGTGGTAATGTTGGTATTAACAGTGTGTTTTCTTCCTTTTGTATACACTGGAACCTTACGTGAATACATCACCAATAAAAGTACTTTAACCTATTTGCCGTACAACCTTATACTTTACAAAACGCAATACGTCATTCCGGGGGTATTTGAAAATAATCCATATAAATCCATTATCAATGGAAGTTTATGGACGATTGCTTACGAGTTTACTATGTATATGCTACTCTCTTTGCTTTTCTTCTTTAAAACCAACAGACCCCTTGTTAAGATAGTATTAGCGGGATCCGTCATTTTATTTCTAGTGATAAATCTCTTTTTTGCAGATCGGCTCAAAGGCCTTAATTTTATTTTAATGAGCAATCATTTTGTTGATCTTGGTTTTTATTTCATAATAGGATCAGCTTTTTCTGTATTTAAGTTAAGTGAGCTTCGGCACCTCACTATTGTTTTATGGCTTGCTGCCATAATCACTGTACTGGCGAGCATCACTGGCTATTTTGCTTATGTAAAATATTTCACATTGCCTGTTCTGGTTATTGGAATAGGAACTAAACATACACCGGTAATAGGCAATTTGTTTGAAAAAACAGGTGATCTGTCTTATGGAATCTACATCTATGGTTTCCTCGTACAGCAAATATTAATGCATTATTTTCACCTTGGTTTTGTTGGTTTGCTTGTTGGAAGTTTGATCGTAATACCATTACTGGCGTTATTCTCCTGGCATGTGATTGAGAAAAAGGCTTTGAGTTATAAAGACTTTTTTAAGAAAAGGAAAATGCCTGGGATCGGAGCCTGACACGGCACAGAGAGAAATCAGATTTTGAGTTTCTTTCCACTTTTGATCTCGTATAAATGCCGTATAATAAAAACTCCGGCAACAAAAAATGGCAATTCAGGAATCCTAAGTCGAACAAGCGATCCGAAATTCGCAACGGTTAAACCAACTGAAAATGCAAAGAAAAGCGAAAACAGCATGGAGAATAATACCAGGGGATTGACCCGGATCATATTGAAAAACCCAAAAAATTTAAGTTTAACTAATAGCAGAAGAGTGAGCAATAGCAGGTAAGTGTTTTCCAAAGAAGAAACCAGCATCACTGCATTTTTTACGTCCCAGATCCCTGGCCGGAATAACCCGGCAAATACAGCCTGTGGAGCCTTTGATAATGCGCCTTCGGTACTTGCATCGAAATCACCAATATCGAAACTTTTACCACCGTAATAAGCAGCCTTCATGTCTTTTTGCACAATTACTGCGCGTTCAAGTACTTTGTCTACCCTGTATAAGCCCAATGAATCGCCCATTTTGCTCAGGGCAAAAAATCCGCCCAGGGCGCCAACTGTCAAAAGCAATGGGGTTGCCATGAAACGAAGTGTGTTGTTCTGGATCTTTGAGATTTGCTGGTTGCTTAACCACAATATAGCTCCGGGCAAAAGAGCAAAAAATATGTATGGCTTTATGGAGATGATAACGAAGGAAGATAAAACGATTTGCATGGCAAAGGAAAATGATCGCCTTTTTTTAATAAAGAAATAATAGAACCCATAGGTGAACCATCCTATAGCCGATAAGGTAAACGAGTCTTTCATTAATCCTGATCCCCAAAAAACGCAGGATGGTATGAAAATGATAGCGATAGCCAGTTCTTTTTGCAATTTAGGAAACTCGGCAAGAAATGTTTTGTATAGTTTCCAGGTACCCGAATATGTTATAGCTGCTACAAGAATGGAACTGCAGAAATAGGAATTGGCGCCTAAGAAGACAATTGGAACCAGCAGTCGTACCACAAAGAAAGAATGAGGGTCGCGGTGGTAATACACAGGAAATCCTGTTTCATCCGAAAAAAATCCGATGGCATTTAACAAGCTGGGTTTTCCAAGCCAGCCGTCAATAAAATTGTCCCAATTATGAAATGACAGGTTAACATATGCATTGGCCGATTGAAAATAATTGGTTGTATCGCCACCGCCATAATAAAAGAAGTAGACAAAGCCCAGGGCAAAGGCTCCTATTATTTTTACCAGTAAGCCACGGGTAAAAAATTTGTATTCGGGATTAGTCCTGATTTTGTTGCTTTCATACCATTTAGCGATCAGCAGTGTAATACCTAAATAAATAGGAGTAAGCAAAAGATCGTATATGGATAAAAGTTCGTTCACGTTCGTATAAAAATACTAATTTTACCCTAATTCAAGAGAGCTAATCCGCTAACCGTTTATTTTCCAATGTGTGGCATTTCTGGTTTTATAGATTTTAAGGGCGATTCGGGAAAGGAAATTCTGGAACTCATGTCTGATCAATTGGAGCATCGGGGGCCGGATGGAGCCGGAACCAGGCTGCTTGTTTTGCCTGATTGTACTATTGGACTTGCACACCGGCGTTTATCCATTATTGATCTTACGGAAACAGGCACACAGCCTATGGCATTCGACGGAGTCCTGGTAACTTTTAATGGGGAGATATATAATTACAAGGAGATCAGGCATGATTTGCAGGTATTGGGTCATACATTTGTCGGAGGTTCAGACACAGAGGTAATTTTACATGCATATAAGCAATGGGGAATCAATTGCATTGAACGTTTCATTGGTATGTTTAGTTTTGTTATGTATGACGAAAAACAGGGAAAACTATTTTGTGTACGTGATAGGGCAGGAGTAAAACCATTTTATTATTACCGAACCAATGATCTTTTTCTTTTCGCTTCGGAATTAAAGGCTTTTCATCGCCATCCTGGTTTTGATAGGGAACTGGATCATTCGGCTGTTGCGGCTTTTATGCAATTTGGAAATATCCCCGGAACACATTGTGTTTTTAAAAATTGTAATAAACTAAGCCCAGGTCATTATGGCGTTTTTGACCTTAAGTCAAGAACATTGGAACTGCATAAATATTGGGATGTTTATGATTATTACAATAAACCCAAGCTCGGCATAGACTGGGAGGAAGCAAAAACTGAAACCGAAAACCTCCTGGTGTCGGCAGCTTCGTACCGCATGATCGCCGATGTACCGGTTGGTGTTTTTTTGAGCGGTGGTTATGATAGTGCCTGTCTTACTGCTTTGTTACAAAAAAACACTTCCGAAAAATTAAAGACATATACAATTGCTGTTTCTGATTTGGGTTTGAATGAAGCACCATTTGCGAAAGAAGTAGCTGAACTTTTAGGAACCGATCATCATGAATTGGAATGCTCATCTCAGGAAGCATTAACTCTTATTGACCAATTACCGTTTTACTATGATGAGCCATTTGCCGA
>DASWXS010000538.1:0-3637 GCA_036405375.1 Bacteroidia bacterium | reverse complement strand
ACGATAAATTCCTTTCTCAGAATAATGAAGAAGTATTCTTCAACGATCGTAAACTTAGCTTTGAAGTATCACAGAAAAAGAGCCGCGATGGCGGTGGAAAATTCGGAGGAAACCGTTCTGAGCGTTTCGGTGGCGGTGGCTACAAAGGAAAAAGTGAAGGTGGATACGGTGGCGGAAGAAGCGGCGGTTACAAAGGTAACGGCGGTGGTGGCTATAAAGGAAAAAGTGAAGGTGGTTACGGAGGAAGAAAAAGAGCAGAAGGAGGAAACTTCAGTAAGCCAAAGTATTCTGAAAAATCAAGCAGCTCTAAATACAGCTATTAATTTTAACTGATCATAAATTAAAAAGTCCTTCAGCAATGAAGGACTTTTTTGTTTTTATTATAGAGGTGTCAGTTCGAGTGCAGTCGAGAACAGTTCAGAAGAGAGTTTCCCTACTAGGTTCTCGATTGCACTCGAACTGACATTAAAGTAGAACCCGAACGGACACCTTACGATCATAGAGTATTTTGTTTTAAATGAGTATTTTTATCCAATGAATTTATCAGAAAATATAACCACTGTTATTACTATTGCAAAAGAAGCCGGTGCTTTTATTCGGGAAGAGCGCCGTAAGTTCTCTTATGAAAAAGTAGAGAACAAAGCAACAAACGACCTGGTGAGTTATGTAGATAAAACCGCTGAAGAAATGATTGTGTCGAAACTTCGCAAGGCTTTTCCTGCACATGGATATATTGCTGAAGAGAATCGGGAATTAGAAAAAAAAGACTACAACTGGATCATTGATCCACTTGACGGTACTACCAATTTTGTACACGGAATTCCATGCTATGCAGTTAGTATCGGTCTCGAGCACAAAGGTGAAATTCTTTTAGGTGTTGTGTATGAAGTGGCGAATGATGAATGTTATTATGCATGGAGTGGGGGCGGTGCATTCCTGGATGGGAAAAAAATAAATGTAACACAAACTGCGAAGTTAAAAGACTCGCTGATTGCTACTGGTTTCCCGGTGAACAAATTTGATAAGATGACAGCAGTTTTAAATTGCCTGGATCATTTTATGCGCAATACGCATGGTGTAAGAAGAATTGGTTCTGCCGCTTCCGATCTCTGCTTCCTGGCTTCTGGAAGAGTGGATGCGTTTTATGAGTACAACCTCAATCCATGGGATGTGGCTGCCGGCATCATTATAGTAAAGGAAGCAGGAGGAAAAGTGAGTGATTTTTCGTTTGGAAATGATCACTTGTTTGGAAGACAGATCATGGCAGCTAATACAGCTTTGTTTGAAGAGTTTGGAAATGTAATCCGTAAGAATTTTATCGGGTAAATTATTTTCCCTGGACCAGGAACAATTGCGCTTTTATCTTATCAAGGGCTGTGTTATCGCAATTATTTTCGTTAATTGAATATGATTTTTTCCCTAATTTAAATGTATAAGCTATCTCCTTGCAGGAAGTTTTCGATTTTTGATGAAGCGCTTTTTCTTCTTTTATTACTGTTTCATAAACCTTTGCAGGAACAGTAAAATCCTGCTGGATTTCAGATGAACTTTCTTTGTACTGCAAGGTTTTATACCTTCCATCTGCTAATTTGATGATCCCCAGTTTTTCAGATACAAGGCCGTTTCTCGATTGCGTAATAAATAAAGTATCGTTTGTTTTTAGTTTAGCAGACAGTATATTTTTAGAACAGATTTTATTTGATTGTGTGAATACACACACACAGATCATAAGAACCGATATGAGTATACTGTTGCGCATAAAATTAGTTATTGATGGCAACTACAGATTTTATTTCCGGAACCGAACGCTTGATGGTTTCTTCAATTCCTGCTTTCATTGTCATCATGCTCATGCTGCAGGTTTTGCAGGCACCGGTAAGCTCTACCTTAACAGTTTTATCTTCTGTAAGTTCTACGAGTTCCACATTTCCACCATCAGCTTCCAGGTATGGCCTGATTGTTTTTAATGCTTCTTCAACTTTTATTTTAAGATCTGAATTCGACATGTTATTAATCGTTTCGTAAATGTATGAAATTATCAACCAGCCACAGCAGGTTCTTTGGTTTTTGTATTTTGGATAGCAATTTGTTGCGCTACATTTCCAGCCAGTTCCAGGAATGCTTTTGCCTGTATGGTTGTTTCCTGCAATACCGCTGGTCTACCGGCATCCGCAGCTTCACGAATGCTTTGGACCAATGGAATCTGACCTAAAACCGGAACCCCGAATTCTTCTGAAAGCTGTTCGGCTCCACCTTGTCCAAAAATGTAATATTTATTCTCTGGCAACTCAGCAGGAGTAAACCAGCTCATGTTCTCTGCAATACCTAACACAGGAACATTTACATGCTGATTAGCGAAGAAGGCAAGTCCTTTTCTTGCATCAGCAATAGCTACTTGCTGCGGAGTAGTAACAACCAATGCACCCGTTAAAGGAACAGCAGTAGTAAGTGAAATATGAATATCGCCGGTTCCCGGAGGAAGATCAATTAACATATAATCCAGTTCGCCCCAATATGCATCACTAAACAGTTGCTGCAACGCACGGCTTGCAATCGGGCCTCTCCATGCAATTGCCTGCGCCATATCAGCAAAGAAACCAATAGAAAGTAATTTTACCCCATAACTTTCAACCGGAATGATCATGTTTTTACCGTCAATCTCTTTTACAATTGGACGTTCGTGAACCACATCAAACATAATTGGCATCGATGGGCCATAAACGTCAGCGTCAACAACTCCAACTTTAGCCCCCTGTTTAGCAAGAGCTAATGCAAGATTAGCAGTAACAGTGCTTTTACCAACTCCACCTTTACCTGAAGCTACAGCTATGATGTTCTTTACTTTCGAAAGAGATGAGGTATCATTGGTACGCTGAGAAGTAACATTTGCGGTCATGTTAACCTTAACAATCGCTTCCTTATCTACAAAATGAAGAATAGCATTTTCACATGCCTTCTGGATCATATCTTTCATCGGGCATGCTGGAGTAGTAAGTACAACCGTAAAGGAAACATTCTTTCCATCTACTTCCACATCCTTAACCATTCCAAGGGTAACCAGGTCTTTTTTCAGATCCGGATCATCAACATATTTTAAGGCATCAATAACCTGCTCTTTGGTAATACTCATCGTTTGAAAATTGAGATGCAAAGATACGGATTAAAAGGCGGAAATGGTAGTCAAAAAATCCCATTTTGATCAATGATTCCCCGCTGATGCCAGAAAGTCCTGCCATAATGCTTCCAGCTCTTCTATGAGCTCGAGTTTTATTGAAATACCACTGGATTGAGGTGTCCATAATTGTTTCGAAAGATCGCTCATATTCAGCAATTCGAGGGTGAGTATACCTGTTTGGGCAGGATCGAGGATCACGTCAAAATCTATCAACACATTGTGAATGTCTTTTCCTTTCCTGCTTTTGGCAGGAAAAGGTTCAGAGGCAACATGGCCCGAGGCAAATATCCCACGGGGTAATGCCCCAACTTTTGCTACAAAAGCCCTGTCTCCGGTCTTTACTTTTTTATGGCTTACACAATTCCAGTTTTCCTGGATTATACCTCCCTGTTTTAACCGTTTGCTGTCTTCACCAATCTCAGGCCAGGGCCATTTTTCAGGGTTCCATACAAAAAGCCAGGT
>DASWXS010000537.1:0-7504 GCA_036405375.1 Bacteroidia bacterium | reverse complement strand
CCTTTCCAGCCATAAATTTTGCAATGCCTAAACACTCCGGCATGCTTTTAATCATTGCCACTTTAGCTTCTGTTAAGTTCAGTAAGAACAACATGGTATCAGGTGCTGATTGTTTCGCAAGCAGAGCAGCGCTATCTGAAGTAGCTACAGGTATTCCAGGAATATCATTCATACGATATGCCTCATCTACGTATATATCCATCTTGTCCAGCCAATCCTCGTCAACGAAATTAAAATCAAGTGATTTAACCCAGTACCTGTGTTGCGCGTTTTCGGGTGTTGGTGATAACTGATCGTTTATGTATAGTTGCCCGTCTTTTATTTCCAGCTTATCTCCTGCAATAGCAACACAACGCTTTACATAATGTTCACGTTTATCCACAGGGCGGGCTACAACTTTTCCAATAGGCTTTACTTCTCTCTGCCCATATTCGTTGATTGCATCGATCTGGTACATGGGTTGGTTGTAAAGACTCTTCACACCATTATCTCTGCAGATCTGGTAGTAGCTTTGGTTTTGATAACTAAGCGCTACAGTGTCCCCATCAGGGTAATTGAATACAACAATATCTCCGTTCTTGATTTTAGAATAACCAGGTAATCTCCAATACGGAAGCTTGATCCACTCCAGGTACGACTTGGTTTCAGTAGTGAAGGGAAGTGTGTGATGTGCAAACGGAAATGCTAAAGGTGTTTGTGGAATCTTAGCTCCATATGCAAACTTATTAACGAAAAGAAAATCTCCAACCATCAACGATTTTTCTAATGAAGATGTCGGAATGGTAAATGCTTCCAGAAAGAATGTACGGATAACGGTTGCAGCAATTACCGCAAATATCAATGGATCAAGCCAGGTTTTAATAAAACCGCCTTTCCTGTTTTTTATATCATCAATGCCTACCCATTTCTCGTCTTTGGAAATACCCAGCTGAACCAGGTACAGGTAAGGAATAACAGAAGCGATCAACAGATCAGTGAACTTACGCTTTCCAAAATACTGGGCGGTGATAAATGTAAGCACCGAGTACATCAGGATATTCACACCCGGAACGATCATTAAAAAGATCCACCACCAGGGACGTTCCAATAATTTAATCCACTCATAAAAGTTCAGGAAAGGAACCAATGCTTTCCAGGGAGTGCGACCGGTTTTTTGAAATATTTTGTAGAGTCCCGCAAATGAAATGAGTACGAGAATTAAAAAGATCAGATTTCCAATGTACATAAGTAAATTTTAAAGGTGCTAATTTAACCCAAATTCTGCGTATTGCATAATTTCAGAAATAGCTCCGCGCGTTACTTTTTGGGGTTGATTTATCCCGGCGGTTTTTTCAAACTAGGAACGGTTGATATTGAAACAGAACGGAAAATGTACATTTTGTTAAGAATTGCTAAGTGATTTGCTATATTTATAACATGAAGATCAAATTGCTGCTCATTCTGACCTTTTTTATTTCCTTTCGTCTTGTTTCGAAAGAAATCCCCCCGGTTCCCAAAACTTATATTGAGGATAAAACCGGTGTAGTTGAGGAAGTATACTGGGATTCAATAAATGAGCTACTGGCAGATCTGGAAAAACAAACAGGAACACAATTTATTATATATATAGACAGCTCATTAAACGGTGAAGAGCTGGAACCTCATGTGCGGAAAATGTTTGAAGCATGGCAACTTGGACAAAAAGGAAAAGACAATGGCTTATTAATGGGCATCTTTATAAATGACCGTAAATTCTGGACGACCATTGGTTATGGCCTGGAGGGACAGATTCCCGACCTTGCTTCCTTTCATTATCAACAAACCTACCTGGTTCCTGAATTCAAGATTGGAAATTACGGGAAAGGAATTTTAAATTGCGCCAAAGCGTACGCAGACGCCGCGTCAGGATTTTTGTGGGACTTCTTCGGAGAGAAAAAACAAAGGGAACTCGATAGTTTAATTATTAACGATGAAGCCAGGTTACTTACAATGTATGAGAGAGGAGATATTATAAGATACCAGCACGACCAATCAGAATATACATACCTCAACAATTATAAGATCTATTTTGCAACGATAGCGTCTTCGGATATTACCTCGCTGAAAGCTAAATTAGAAGATCAATGGGTTCGCATTCAAACCAAGCAATCTTTTATTGGAAATAAAGTGCTTATTGTATTATCAGGTTCTAAGCCTGTTTTCATCTGTAAGGCCGACAAAAACCTGGAAGACATTTTCACCCTTGATGAGATAACAGCGCTTTCCGAAATATCCTATGGAAAATACACTGTAGAGGACTGGTCGTCTAAATCTTATTACATGGTAATGACCCAACTTGGAGGAGAAGCGGTAACAGACATTACATATAATAAACTTAAAAAAGATAACCCTATTTACTTTTCAATCTTCAACCTGCTCTCTCCTAATAAACAGAATATGGTGAATGACTTCGATGATTTTATCATGCTTTACTGGATATTTCTCGGACATCTTTTACCAGTGCTGATTGTTATGACCTTTGCAATTGCAAATCGCAGGCTGGAAAGAAAAACCAGGAAGATCCTTATCGCCTGGTCTTTCTTAAATTATCTGTTTCCACTATTGGGATACATTGTCCAGGTATTTTTGATCGTAAAAGTTATCCGGCTATTTTTCAATAAAGGATTGTATTTTAAGGATAAAACAAAGATCATTAATGAAAAAAGTTATTTCGGATACCTGAAGGAGATTATGGAATCCAAGGGAGGAGGCAGCGGCTCATGGAATTACAGTTCATCCGGATCTTCTTATAGCTCAAGCAGATCTTATTCAAGTAGTAGTTCATATAGCAGCAGCTCATCGAGCTACTCTTCCGGGTCATCAGGTTTTGGTGGGGGTGGCGGGGGACGAACGGGAGGTGGCGGCAGCGGTGGAAGCTGGTAAATAATGCAGAACACAGAGGGCACAGCGGAAAAAGAGTTTCACTGAGTTTATTTAATATTTCTGTAACTCTAAACAATTCCATAAAAACTCCGTGCAACTTCCAAAACTCTGTGTGCTCTGTGTTAAAAACAGTACCTTTGCACGCATGCAACCGGTAAAAGCCAAAAAACATTTAGGTCAACATTTTCTTGCAGATAAAAATATTGCAGAACGTATTGTTTTGGGTTTGCCCGAAGATGCTTTAAAAGATGACCTTATTGAAATAGGACCGTGAACAGGAGTTTTAACTCAATTCATCTTAAAGAAAAAATCAAACGGATTTTTTGGCCTGGATCTCGACCAGGAATCAATCGATTATTTGAAGCATACATATCCTGATCGTGCCGAAAATTTTATTTACTGCGATTTTCTAAAATATCCGCTCGGTAATGTTGTAAAAGCACCTTACAATGTGATTGGAAATTTTCCTTACAATATTTCTTCGCAAATCATGTTTCGTGTGCTTGAAGAGCGCAGCCGTGTAAATTATGTAGTGGGAATGTTTCAGAAAGAGGTAGCAAAACGTATTGCTGAAAAACCGGGAACAAAAGACTATGGAATTCTGAGTGTATTATTACAGGCTTATTTTGATATCGAATACCTTTTTACTGTGCAGGCCGGATCGTTCAATCCACCACCAAAAGTGTTATCAGGTGTAATTCGCCTAAAGAGAAACAATGTAGAGAAATTGGATTGCGACGAGAAATTATTTTTCCTGGTAGTAAAAACTGCATTCAACCAGCGGAGAAAAACAATGCGTAATGCATTAAAACCAATACTTCAGAAGCCTTTCGAACATCCCTTGCTGGATAAACGTGCCGAACAAATTGGAGTAAGTGATTTTGTATTGCTGACACAGGAGATTGGTAAACTAACAGCTTAATTTTTCAACACAGAGTTGCAGAGAAACACAAAGTTACACAGAGAACTTCTCATCTCTGTGCAACTCTTTGAACTTTGTGTTCTCTGTGTTAAAATCCTTACTTATTTAAAACTCCGCGCTCTTCGGTGTTCTTGGGAATGCAATTACATCGCGGATGTTGGTCATACCAGTTACAAATAACACTAAACGCTCGAAACCAAGGCCAAATCCGGCATGCGGGCAGGTTCCAAAACGACGGGTATCTAAGTACCAATACAATTCTTCAGCAGGAATATGCATATCTTTCATACGCTGCTCTAGTAATTCCAAACGTTCTTCACGCTGAGAACCACCAACAATCTCGCCAATTCCCGGGAATAAAATATCCATTGCTCTTACCGTTTTTCCATCATCATTCTGACGCATGTAGAACGATTTGATCTCTTTCGGGTAATCGGTAAGGATAACCGGTTTTTTGAAATGCTTTTCTACCAGGTAACGCTCATGCTCACTCTGCAGATCAGTTCCCCACTCGTTTACCAGGTATTGAAATTTCTTTTTCTTATTGTGATTGCTTTCACGCAAAATAGAGATCGCTTCAGTATAAGTAATGCGTTCAAATTTATTATCGATACAGAACTGAAGTTTCTCTAACAAACTCATTTCACTACGCTCCGTTTGAGGTTTGTTCTTTTCCTCATCCAGTAAACGCTGGTTTAAGAACTCAATGTCATCACGGTTATGTTCTAATGCGTATTTAATCACATAATGAAGTAGCTCTTCCGCAAGATCCATGTTGTCGCTCAGATCATAGAATGCCATCTCCGGTTCTATCATCCAGAACTCAGCTAAATGGCGGACAGTATTCGAATTCTCCGCACGGAAAGTCGGACCAAAAGTATAGATCTCACTGAATGCCATAGCAGCCAACTCACCTTCCAGCTGACCGGATACGGTAAGATTCGTAGACTTGCCAAAGAAATCCTGTTTGAAATCAATTTCTCCATGCTCATTTTTAGGAGGATTGTTGATGTCCAATGTTGTTACTCGGAACATTTCTCCCGCTCCTTCTGCATCACTCGCAGTAATAATTGGAGTATGCATGTATAAAAATCCTTTGTCGTTAAAGAATTTATGCACCGCGTAAGCTAATGTATGGCGCACACGGAATACAGCACCAAATGTATTGGTACGGAAACGCAGATGCGCAATCTCACGAAGAAACTCCAGGGAATGTGCTTTAGGCTGAAGCGGATACGAATTCGGTTTACTGATATCTGATTCAGCATCACCATAGATCTCAATTGAATTTACAGCAACTTCTACTTTTTGTCCTTTCCCTTGTGATGCAATCAATGTACCTGTTACACCAACACAAGCGCCGGGAGTAATCCGCTTAATAGTTGCATCATCTGCAACACCTGAATTAATAACTGCCTGGATATTATTTATAGTAGAACCATCATTGATGGCAATGAATTGTGTGTTTCTGAAAGTACGAACCCAACCTTTTACAGTAACTTGCTGTCCTGTAGGTTCAGTGGCGATAAGCTCTTTAATTTTTGTACGCTTTTGCATAATAGTCTTCTTTAAAAAAGGATTACAAATTTAGGAGAAATTTTGACAAGGTGGTTTTTAGCCGCGGATTCACGCAGATTTATATAATACTGAGTTGCTTGTTGCAGATTTACATAATAGTATTTAGCATTTATCTGCGCAATCCGCGTGAATCCGCGGCTTGCTATTTCTCCAGCGAAATATTCTCATCTCCCGGCTGATACGGCAGAAAAGAAAAAATGAATTGCAACATTTCCTCTTTGGTAGACATACTCTCATTGCCCTCTCCTTCGCTTATTTCTTGCGGTGGGTGAAAAGGGTTATTCGGATTTTTTGCTGTGTTATCATAAGTAGCAAATACGTGAATAAAAGAGCCTATCGGGATCTTTTTCATTTTTGGAAAAGTATAATAATACTGCCAACGGAAATCCCACTTGTCTATTTTTATAATGCGAATAGTGTCATTAGCAGGAGTAAGTGCATAAGCAAGCATCTTTGTCCCTATTAAATGCATGTGTGGATTTACTGAAAGTAATGAAATATCTTCCGGCACCTGCCATTGACTGTGAAACGTTTTTATTTCATTCGGCGGAATTACCAGCTTAGGTTCAATTGGCGCAATACCAAAGGTTCCGAGCTGCAATTCTTTAATGGGGCGCTGTGGCGGAACAGGCGAGAAAAAAACATTGATGTAGGAAGAATCCAGCAAATCTTTGTTTGCAGGGCCATAATGAATGTTTGCCAGCAAAATAGCTCCATTCTTTTTCATCACATAACCTCCGATGTTATCAGGGTATACCGGCGGTGTATAACCCGGAAGGTAATAAACTGTATTTGGTGTTAATCCCGGAAATTCCGGCTGCAGCCTGTCGGTATATGCAAGACTCATTTTACTGAACTGCTCTTTGAAATTACTGCGCACATCCGGCAATACTGATTCTCCTTTGTATTGGTCAAATTTTCTTTTCTCGTTATAGCCTACAAGGTGCCCATTCACGTGGTGGACAAGTTTCCGTTTGTTCGGTACAAATTCAAAATAACGTACATACTTGTCTTCCGGAAGTGTATACGGAAGTTTTACAGTAAGAAAATTATCTGCCCCGTTACCCTTCAATTGTATCGCCTTTTGCAGCCGAATCACCATATCCGGTTTACCAAAAAAAGACCCGGTGTAGAAAACCGGAACAGGAGGAGCTTTTGTACTATCTCCCTGTAATTTACCCTGCGTTACCCACTTTTTGACCAGGTCAATTTCACCCTGTGTTAATGTTTTTTCCCCGATAAAATGGCTATAAGCAGGATCTGCAGGCCATGGAGGCATGTATTTGGTTTCCACTGCAAATTTTATCTTGTTCGCAGCCAGTTTAGCATCGTTGTAGGTGATCAGGTTAAAAGGCCCGGCCTCTCCCGGACGGTGACAATTGGTGCAGTTCTTATACAAAATGGGAGCAATATGCTCAGAATAGGTAACCAGCGTATCTGCGCCTTTCATTTCCTCCTTTCCGGGTTCCCCTGAACAGGAAAGCAGGAGTAGTCCAAACAGGCCAATACACAATAAGTTCAGCGTTTTTTTACGACCAGATGCTGCAAAAAAGAGTTTCATTGGCCCCAAAGATAAAAATTACACCCGACAAGCACCTGGTCGGCATCATTTTGCATGGATTTTCCCCATATTTTGCGTAAATTCGTGCCTCTTTTTTTGAGAAAGATGTAAGAGCCAAAACTTGAGACTCAAGATGGTTTTGTTCATGGTTGAAAATTTACCAAAACCATAGAGTCTTGTGAAGAATGAACTGAATCTTTTACAAATAGAATTAATTTAAAATCAGGCTTAGTGAACCTTAGTGTTCTTAGTGCCTTAGTGGTAAAAATTATGAGCAAGTATCCTGAATACAAACAATTGAACCTCCCGAAAATAAGCGACGATATGCTTAAATTCTGGGAAGAGAACAAAACCTTTGACAAATCGGTTTCTACACGAGAAGGAAAAACGCCGTGGGTTTTTTATGAAGGCCCGCCTAGTGCTAATGGTATGCCCGGCATTCACCACGTAATGGGAAGAACGATTAAGGATATTTTTTGCCGTTACAAAACATTGCAGGGATACCAGGTAAAACGTAAAGCCGGCTGGGATACGCATGGTTT
>DASWXS010000536.1:0-7503 GCA_036405375.1 Bacteroidia bacterium | reverse complement strand
CAATAAGTTAAGTGGTGAAAAAAGGAAAACAAAAACAATTGCTTAACCCAAAAAATACAGTTGTATAAAAAGTATATGATGTTTATAACAACAGAAACAGCTAAACCCGGAAGGCCAGCTTACTTACCAAAGGTTTTCTTTTCTTTCCCTCTTTGAATAGTAATACCATTCTGATCAAAAGAAAGAATTTTTAAATCATTGATGTTATCACCGGGCTTTACACGTTGTGAATTTCCATCAACAGAAATAAACGCAATGGATTGTTTATTCGATTCATTAATCATCATACCATTGTAACTGATTTTTGGCCAACCATTGTTTGCTGTAACGGCAACAGGAATAACGGGTGTATTCTTTTTGGGAGGTTTGTTTCCGTTATTGGAATGAGCTCCTGGATTTTGTCCTGAATAAGTTACCTGCTTTTTTATCCCTTCCATCTCCTTCCCGTCGTTACCAAGGAAAGGATCGCGGTAGTTATTAAAGAGCGCAAAAGTATCCGGTGCAAGAACCTCAGAAGCCATAGGAATTATACTTCCGGACAAAGTCGGTCCTTCATCATCAGCATTCATATATTGATATACCTTATAGCCAATAAATCCCCATATAGCCAGTGTAACCGGCAATAATACATAGGTTGACCTTTTATTTTTTAATATACTACTGGACACTGAAATTAAATGCTGTACTATAATTACCTACATTTCCTGCTTTATCAACGCTCTTCACTTTCCAATAATAGGTACCGGTGGGAGAGCTAATATTATTTATCAGGTATCTTCTTATACCATTGCTTACTTCACTAACTGTATCCAGTTTAATGGTATTTGAAAAATCAGCAGCAGTAGAAATAAAAATAACATCTTTGTTGGAACCTGTAGCTGTTGTCCACCTGAGTGTATCATTGGTGGCAATGTTGTTGGCGTTGGTAGAAGGATATGTTAGTGCAGGAGCTGATGGTGCTGTACGGTCGATGATTATTTTTCTTGAACTATAAGGGCTAAAGCTGAACGAATTCTCTGCCCGCACCGACCAGGTAAAACTTCCTTCGGTCGGGAAAGAAACGGTTGCACTGGTTGTACTGTAATTGGTATTTCCAATTACTCCCAGAATGGTTAAGGTATACAAGCTGGCATTGGAAACAGAATACCACGACAAATTAACTGAGGTTGCATTGGTGTAAAACGAATCAACAGGCGAAGCAAGTATAACTGATGAAAACGCGAGGTTACTGCTGGTATCAATGGTAAGTGTCCTGGTGGCCCAGGGAGTGCTGCCCCCGTTGTTTGTTGCACGTACACGCCACTGGTATGTTCCGGGTTGAAGTGTTTTTACAAATTTATCTCCGGTAACACTGGTATCGGAAATAAGCTGTTGAATACTGCTGAACGACGGAGAAACGATCTGTACATTATATTTTTCTGCGCCATCAATCTTTTCCCACCAGAAGGTAATACTGTTGTTAGGCGTTTTAAATCCATCGGGCGGAGATAATACAGTTACAAATTCATTTTTAATATCCTTTACAATAATATCTTTCTGGCAGCGAATAAAGGCAGCAACCAGTAGTAGTGTAACCAGGATGAATTTAATTCTTTTCATTTCTTTTGTTGTATTGCTGAATAGATAATGTAGCCTCGAGGCTCAATTTTTTTGTTGTATTATTTTTTCTACTGAAGAAAAGACAGGACGACAATCTTCCTCCATTTTTCTTCTTCTGCTCTAATTGGTAAACAAGGCTAAGTAATTTGTTATATGGTCCTTCTATTGTAATAAAGTAGGTATCAATATCAAAATTAGCATCTGATGCCTGGTGCATAACCGGAATTTCTCTTAAAGTACAGCCTTGCGCATTGCAATAAGTGGTAATATCTTCCAGTATCACATCTATTACCTTGCTGGTACTGTCGGGATCGTTGCCAATTACATCATCTATCTTTTGTAATTTAGATCTTATTACTCCCAGCTTAGCATCAAGATCCTTTGCCGTTGCCAGTTTTTCCTGTTTTGCAATTATTTCCGAACGAATAGCAAATGTTTTTTTAAATCCAAGCAAGTATACCAGCAGCAAAGCCACCAGGGCCAATGGCCCCAGGAGTTTTAATTTTTTCTGGTATGTAAGATTCTTAAACATATTTTAATCAACTCATTTCAGTTTCACTGCCACATCAAATCTTCCGTTCTTATTATCTGTTTCCTGGTTATAATTCTCCAGCTCTACATCTTCTACGAAATCTTTTGTCTTCAATAGTTTCAGCCATTCGTTCAACACAATGCTTTTGCTGCATATTCCTTTGATCAGTAATTTTTTTGAATCGAAACGCATCACTGAATCTTTTTCAGGACGTTTTTCGGCAGGTGATATGTAAAAATAATTCAGCTGAATTTCTTCCGGCATATCATACAGTGTGCGATCGGCATAATACGATATTTTCGAACCACTCTGTAACCCTGATTTGCTCATAAATTCTTCCTTGCTTTTCAACTGCTGGCTTAACTGTTCGTAGGCACTCATAGAACTTTCGAAAACCGACAACTCGGCTTCTGTATCGGCCTGTTGCTTGTAAAACGAATTGAACCAGAAAAAATTCCCCAGGGTGAGCAAAAGCAAAACACCAATTAAAGTACGCGACAGCGTTATAAATGCTTTTTTATTGGAATATTCCTTTGCCAGGAAATTGACTTCTTTGCTGTTGCTTGAAATATTAGGCAAGGGTATAAAATAATACATGGCTGCAGCCAATGCGGGAAATAATTCGGGCAGAACACTTACTTTACCCAATTCAATATGATCCGCTTTATCTGTTTCGGCACGTGCTGCAATTTCTTTTAATCCTCCATCTTCAAACAATAAATTCTGATTAGCTGTAATGATCCGGTTAATAGAGCCTCCCTGGTTCATAAGGGGCAACAACAATTCCAGGTGATAGCTTCCCAGCAATATACCAATAACATCAATCTTTTGCTCTTCAAATTCTTTCAGCCATTCATCCAGTTGTTGCTTACGCAATATACAGGCAAATGAGTTTCCGGTGCTTCCATTATACAACTGGATATGAAATTCATTTTCATTGGCCGATGGAATGAGGCGATTAAGAGCGTCCGTAAAATTCTCCTTTATAGCATCCTGGAAAGCACGCTGGATAGTTCCTTTTCCCTGGTAATCCAGGATTATCGGGCATTTTAATTCTTTTAACTTTTTAAAGAGCTCTGTTTTTTCTTTGATACCCGCAAAACTTCCGCCTGGTTCAAGACCTTGTCCTTTTTTTTCGAGCACCTGGATATTAAACACAAAAGAAGAATCGGGCAAGGCTATGATCTCCAGCCCGGCCACCACATTGGTTTTAAATATCAGCTCTTTAAAAAAATTACCCCTGCTCATGCTTAGCTGTAAATAATTACCGGCTTTATAAAAATTGTAAGTTTATTATCCGTTTTCTTTTTACTGCGACTTCCAAACAACCATTTTAAAATAGGGATTCTTGACAGACCAGGCAATCCGCTCCCCGATTCACTCTTACTATCTTCTTCCAAGCCTCCGAGCATTACCATATCTCCGTTCTTTACACGGATCAGCGATTTAAAATCGCGGTTAATGGTTCCGGGAGGAGCTGTATTAGAAATTCTTTCCGTAAAGCTGGATTGTTTAACATGTATATCCATAGTGATCTGTTCGTCGGCAGAAATCTGCGGAAGTATGCTCACTGATAAATCAGCATTCACTGATTTATATTGCTGGGTTTGCAGAATATTCGATTGTCCCTGGTTTTGTACAAGGTTATTCTGGCTCTCGAGATAGTAAGCAGTTTCACCAATACTCAACTCAGCTTTGTGTCCGTTAAGTGTAGCCAATTGAGGTGTAGAACGCAATTTCAAAACACCTTGTTCCTCCAGTGCTTTCAATTGCATATAAAAATTAGATGTAACCTGCCCCAGGTTTACTCCACTGATACCATTGATACCAGTGATCACATTATTGATGGTGTTGGCTCCAAGAGTCATATCGAAAGGGATCACCGTTCCACTCGTGGTTTTCGGAGCAGTGCCTAAGCCTGCTGTTATACCTGCAGAGAAAGTATTGCTTTTACGAACATCTACAATGATCACTTCAATATATACATTGGGAACGACAAGGTCGAGCTGGCGCAGGAATGCTTCGATCTCATTGATACGTGGCTGTGAGCCGCTCACAATAATACCATTCAGATCTTCAAAGGTTTTAATATCCACTCCTTTTTTCAGTTCAGCAGGTATAAAATCAAGAATCTTTTCAGATGTTCTATTCTTAAGTGTAATCAATTTACTCGCACGAAGACCTTCCAGGTTACGGTCACCAAATAAATAAATATCATTGTCTTTTTTGAAAGTATAATCAGTGCCATTGAACAAGTATTTCAAAAAATCGTCGTAAGTAGCATCTTTAATACTAACCGTTACATTTCCTTTCAGCTCATTGAATAAAAAATAATCGTGCTGCATTTGTGACGAGATAGCTGCCAATACTTCATTCAACGGAGTATTTATTGCTTCAGCGTTAACAAGACCGCCTTCAATCTTAAAATTGAGTCCCGCTACTGCTTTGTTTCCGCCACCTGCTGTAAATCCATTTCCTGCTGTTACATTATTCTTAGGTTCTTTAACTGCTTTTTCAATTGCGTAAAAATTATCCGCAGTTAATGTTATTTTAAGGTCATTTCCGAATGCGAGCTTATCCATGGCTGAATTAAACGGCACAGCCTGTATGTAACCGCTTACGGTTTTATTTCCAAGCTCCGGAGAGTACACCATGTTTTTTCCGGATACACGGGTGATCTCTCTCGTTACCAATACTAAACTGTCATTATTCAATTCATAGCTCAATAAACCTGCAACAGAATCGTAGGCAACTTTTATTTTCTTTGTCGTCACCTTTACTTCCTTTACAGGTGGAGCAACATATTTGGAAAAGTTCATAATAGGCCCGATGAATGTAATCTCCAGGTCATATTTTTTGCACAGGAACATAAAAATATCAATGGCTGTTACATCCTTGAATGTATTGGTAACACGCACATCTATACTTTGGTCTACAGTAACATTAAGGTTATGATTGAGGGCAAGGCCTTGTAAAAAATCCTGGATGCTCATGGCAGTTACAGACATTTGCACTTTGTCTTCCAGGCCCGGTGCATTCTTTTTTGCCTGGTCCAGTTTTTCTTCCAGGATAACAAAGCGGTCTTGCGCTGATGCCATTACCGACACAAACAAAAAGAGGAGTATAATTAGTTTTTTCATAGTCTTAATATTCGTTCACCAATAAAGAATATACTTCTTCAGGCGATGTAGCACCTGATTCCAGCATCTCAAAAGCATTCTCCGACAATGAGCGAATGTTTTTGGAACGCAGGTATTCACTAACGGTAAAAGTGTTGTTTTTAATAGATTCAGCCAGGTGTACATCAATAGGGATCACTTCATACAATGCTTTCCTTCCTTTGTAACCTGTATAATGGCAATGTTCGCAGCCCACAGCATGTGCCACTTCCAAAATTTCTTTCGGGGCAATATAAGCAGGAGGCAAATAAAACGATTCAAATTTCTTTTTCTCTTTGCACACCGGGCAAAGTAAACGCACCAATCGTTGCGCCACGCTCAGGTTTAAGGTACTTGCAATCAGGAATGGAGGAACTCCCATATCTGCTAAACGCGCAATGGTCCCCCATGCTGAATTGGTGTGAATGGTGGAAAGCACCAGGTGACCGGTTAATGAAGCACGAATAGCCATTTGTGCAGTTTCACCATCACGGATCTCACCAAGCATGATCACATCCGGATCCTGGCGAAGGAATGTACGAAGCGCAGCTGCAAAAGTTAAACCAATGTCTTCTTTCAATTGCACCTGGTTGATCCCTTCCAATGTATACTCTACCGGGTCTTCGATAGTGAGAATATTGTTGGTAGTTTTGTTCAGTAATTTTAAAGTCGCGTAAAGTGTAGTTGTTTTACCTGAACCGGTAGGCCCGCTGATAAGGATAATGCCGTGCGGTTTCTTTATACCTTCCAGGTAGTTTTTCAATTGTACCTCAGCAAAACCCAGTTTAGCAATATCAATATTGGCCGCATCATTACTGAGTAGACGAAGAACTATCTTTTCGCCATGTAATGTTGGAAGAATGGAAACACGGATGTCAATTTTGTTACCATTCCAGAAAAGCTGGATACGCCCGTCCTGTGGCAAACGCTTTTCGGAGATCTCGCAATTGGCAGAGATCTTGATTTTATTTACTGCAGTAGGATATTCTGACTTGCTTAATGCATGACGTTCGATGAGCATACCATCGATACGGAAGCGGATCCTGCATTTATCGTCGTAAATTTCAATATGAATATCTGAGCTTCCCAGTTCTTTTGCCTCTGCCACCAGGGAGTGCAGGAACTCATCGGATTTAACGTTAATGTTTTTGCGGAATGCTTTTGCAGCATCAGCATTTTTACGGTAATACTTTGCCAGTGTTTTTTTCACCAGTACCGCATCGGCACTTTCGAGGCTGATTTGCTTGCCAAACAATACTTCCAGCTCATCGGCCAGGTGCGGATGATGTTTATCCGGGTCGATATAAAACGCTATGGAGTTGCTACTGCTGCTTTTTGGGATGATCCCAAAATGCCAGGCCTGGTCACTATTCAGTAACTGCTGTTGTTCAAGACTTAAAGGTATGTGATCGAGCGCTTCCAAGGGGAAGCAAATATAGCATTTTTAGGGTCCCGGGCAAGAGATATTAACAGGTTTTTTAACAATGAGAAACAGGAATTTGTATTTTTGCCAGAATCCGAGAAAATGATAAAAAAAGACGCGAATCGCATGAAAAAGAGCAAATTAAAAACAGAACATGACTTTTTTAAGCTCTTTGGCAGCTTTATTAATGAGATGCGAACCGGCAGCAAATTAAAGAAAGACGGCAAACGCATACGCGAGGGTTCCATTGAGAATTTTGAGTTGGTGTACAAACTACTTATCAAATTCAGAGATCGTAAAAATTTTGATCTTAAGATCATTATCGTATCCGGCGAAGTAGATGCACACTACTTAGAAACAAAAAACTACTGGAAAAAATTTTATACCGAATTCACCGATTTTTTATACAACGATCTCGACTGTTACGATAACTATGTAGGACAAACCATACGTACCCTGCGTACTTTTTTAAATTACCTAAGCAATGATCTTCACCTCAGCATTGGTAATTTTCACAAATCTTTTTACATCCCCAAGGAAGACATTGCCATAGTGGCGCTAAGTCCGGAGGAAATGAATTACCTGATTTATAACGACACATTAAATCTTACTCTTCCTCCTCACCTCGTAAGAATCAAAGATATGTTTGTATTTGGGTGCACTGTATGTCTAAGAGTTTCTGACCTCATGGCGATTAAACCAGAAAATATTTTTGTAGAACATACCGGAACTTACCTGCGTTTGTTCTCTCAAAAAACAAATACGTTTACATCTGTAAAACTTCCCGGCTA